>NZ_JBIUWN010000013.1:0-99157 GCF_044743485.1 Pseudomonas sp. NPDC087614
TACAAGGTGGTTTAGTACAACGAGGACTACCCCCCGATGGATTTCGTCGTCGAAGTGCTCGAGGTGTTTTTTAACCTGAATCGCGAGCTGGCGACCAAGGACATGCTGGCCGTCCACACAGAAGGGCGGGCAGTCTGGGGAGTGGTTACCCGCGACATCGCCGAGACAAAGGCCCTGCAGGTCAACCAGTACGCCAGGGAAAGCCAGCATCCGCTACTCTGTGAAATCGAGAAGGACGGTTAATCGCCGACCACTTGGGTATGAGGTGAAGCTATGTTAAACCGCGAGCTCGAAGTCACCCTCAATCTTGCCTTCAAGGAGGCTCGTTCGAAGCGTCATGAGTTCATGACCGTCGAACACCTCCTGTTGGCCTTATTGGACAATGAGGCTGCCGCCACCGTTTTGCGTGCCTGCGGCGCAAACCTCGACAAACTCAAGCATGACCTGCAGGAGTTCATCGACTCCACCACGCCATTGATCCCCGTTCATGACGAAGATCGCGAAACCCAGCCAACCCTGGGCTTCCAGCGTGTACTGCAGCGTGCTGTTTTTCACGTACAGAGCTCGGGCAAACGCGAAGTGACTGGCGCCAATGTGCTGGTTGCAATCTTCAGTGAGCAAGAGAGTCAGGCCGTGTTTCTGCTGAAACAGCAGAGCGTTGCGCGCATCGATGTCGTCAACTACATCGCTCACGGCATTTCCAAAGTGCCGGGGCATGGCGATCACTCTGAAGGTGAGCAAGACATGCAGGACGACGAGGGCGGTGAGTCTTCTTCTTCAGGCAATCCTCTGGATGCTTATGCCAGCAACCTCAACGAACTCGCGCGTCAGGGGCGGATTGATCCGCTGGTCGGCCGTGAGTCGGAAGTCGAGCGTGTCGCGCAGATCCTGGCGCGGCGGCGCAAAAACAATCCGCTGTTGGTCGGCGAGGCAGGCGTGGGTAAAACCGCTATTGCCGAAGGCTTGGCCAAACGCATTGTCGACAACCAGGTCCCTGATCTGTTGGCCAGCAGCGTTGTTTATTCGCTCGATCTCGGTGCTCTGCTCGCGGGCACCAAATATCGCGGTGATTTCGAGAAGCGCTTCAAGGCGTTGCTCAATGAGCTGAAAAAGCGTCCTCAGGCGATCCTGTTCATCGACGAGATTCACACCATCATTGGTGCTGGCGCTGCATCCGGTGGTGTCATGGACGCTTCGAATCTGCTCAAGCCACTGCTGTCGTCTGGCGATATTCGCTGCATCGGCTCGACCACGTTTCAGGAGTTTCGCGGCATCTTCGAGAAGGATCGTGCTTTGGCGCGGCGCTTCCAGAAGGTCGATGTCGTCGAGCCGTCGGTGGAAGACACTATCGGTATCCTGCGCGGCCTGAAGGGTCGTTTCGAGGCGCACCACAACATCGAGTACAGCGATGAGTCGTTGCGTGCCGCCGCTGAACTGGCGTCGCGTTACATCAATGATCGACACATGCCGGACAAGGCCATCGACGTAATCGATGAGGCGGGTGCCTACCAGCGTTTGCAACCGGTCGAGAAGCGCGTCAAGCGTATCGAAGTGCCGCAGGTTGAAGATATCGTGGCGAAAATCGCGCGTATTCCGCCGAAGCACGTCACCAGTTCCGATAAGGAACTGCTGCGTAACCTGGAGCGTGACCTGAAGCTGACGGTGTTTGGTCAGGATGCGGCGATCGACTCGCTGTCCACTGCGATCAAGCTGTCCCGTGCCGGCCTCAAGTCGCCTGATAAACCGGTGGGGTCGTTCCTTTTCGCAGGGCCTACCGGTGTCGGTAAAACCGAAGCCGCGCGGCAACTGGCCAAGGCGTTGGGGATCGAACTGGTTCGCTTCGACATGTCCGAATACATGGAACGTCACACCGTATCGCGTCTGATCGGTGCCCCTCCAGGTTATGTCGGCTTCGATCAGGGCGGTCTGTTGACCGAGGCGATCACCAAGCAGCCGCACTGCGTATTGCTGCTCGATGAAATCGAGAAGGCGCACCCGGAAGTCTTCAACCTGCTGCTGCAGGTGATGGACCACGGTACGCTCACTGACAACAACGGGCGCAAAGCGGACTTCCGCAACGTGATCGTGATCATGACCACCAACGCTGGTGCCGAAACGGCAGCTCGTGCTTCGATTGGTTTCACCCATCAGGACCACTCGTCCGATGCGATGGAAGTGATCAAGAAGAGCTTCACGCCGGAATTCCGCAACCGTCTGGACACCATTATCCAGTTTGGTCGCCTCAGTCATGAGGTCATCAAAAGTGTGGTGGACAAGTTCCTTACCGAGCTTCAGGCGCAGTTGGAAGACAAGCGTGTGCTGCTGGAAGTTACCGATGCGGCGCGCAGTTGGCTGGCGGCGGGTGGTTACGACTCTGCCATGGGCGCTCGTCCGATGGCGCGTCTGATCCAGGACAAGATCAAGCGTCCGCTGGCGGAGGAGATTCTGTTTGGTGAGCTGGCCGAGCATGGCGGTGTGGTTCACATCGACATCAAGGACGGTGAAATGACGTTTGACTTCGAAACCACGGCTGAGATGGCCTGACGGCTTGGTGTTGATTGGGAAGGCGCCTTCGGGCGCCTTTTTTGTTTTTTTTGGGGGGGGGTTGGGTTTTGGGTGAATATCCGTTGCTGCGGTGATGGCTTATTACGGTTTCGCCCTTACGGCGACTCACTTTTTTTCAAACGCCAAAAAAAGTAAGCAAAAAACGCTTGCTCCTACGTTCGGCCCGCTCGCTGGGGCTCGGGGTTCCTTCGCTCCGGGATCGATCCGGGCGCAGCGCCTACGGTTTGCTTCGCTGCACCTCCTCTCGCTGTGTTTGGCTTCGCCAAACGGTCGCTGCGCTCCCACCCCCGGATCAATCCCTCCACTCAGCCTTCCGACGTCGCCTTGCAGATCAAAAGCTGCAGCCGAGCTAACGCTCATCCTGTTGAGCAGTGAAAAGCGGGCGCTGTTTGCTGTTGGTTTTTTGTGGGCGCTGGCTTGCCAGCGATGGCGGCCTGCGAGCCGACCATCTCTGACTAATCGCGCCCAATCCAGCTGTGGGGGCGAGCTTGCTGGCGAAGACGGCTTACCAGCCACCGAATTTTCACTGAACACACCCAGTCCCCATGTAGGAGCTGCCGAAGGCTGCGATCTTTTGATCTGCTTTGGCTTTGGCTTTTGATCTGTTGCTCAACCGTAGCGAGGGAGCACTGAGCCTCAGCGAAGTGCCGTGCGTCAGGGGCAAAGCCTTTTGGTGTTTTTTTGCTGGGCCGGCACTCCGGCGTTTGAAAAAGGGATCCGCAGCAGCGGATATACACACAAAACCATTAAAGTGCAGACACAAAAACGCCCGGCATAAACCGGGCGTTCTGTATTGACTTGATTAGCGAGCGCGGTAAGTGATGCGCCCTTTGCTCAAGTCATAGGGCGTCAGCTCGACGCGCACTTTGTCACCGGTAAGAATACGAATGTAGTTCTTGCGCATCTTGCCGGAAATATGCGCGGTTACGACGTGCCCATTTTCCAACTCCACACGAAACATGGTGTTGGGCAGGGTGTCGACGACAGTGCCTTCCATTTCGAAGCTGTCTTCTTTCGACATGCAGTAAAGCCCTCGGTATCCAATGAATGGCCCGGTGCAACTGCGCCAGGCAAAAGCGGCGTGCATTGTGCCCGAAAAATGGCGTTTACGCCAAGGGGTTTAGGGTTTGGGTTTAGTTCAGGATCACCCAGCGCTGATTAATCAGCAGTTCGATGGGGCGATACTGGGTCTTGTAGTTCATCTTTTTGCAGTTCTTGATCCAGTAACCCAGGTAAACCGCCTCAAGCCCCATGCGTTGGCTTTCGGCAATTTGCCACAGGATGGCGAAGCGGCCCAGGCTGCGGCGCTCTTCGGCGGGCTCGTAGAAGGTGTACACCGCTGACAAGCCGTTTGGTAGCAAATCGGTCACTGCCACCGCCAGCAACCGTCCGTCGAGACGAAATTCGTAAAAGCGCGAGAAGGGCAGGTCGCGAACCAGAAACGTGGAGAATTGATCGCGGCTCGGCGGATACATGTCGCCGTCAGCGTGACGCTGTTCGATGTAGCGCTGGTACAGGTCGAAATATTCTTCGCTGAATTTGGGTTTGGCCGGATGAACCTGCAAATCGGCGTTGCGCTTGAAAATGCGCTTCTGCTGACGATTGGGGGTGAACAGCGCCACCGGAATGCGTGCAGGCACGCACGCATTGCAATTCTGGCAATGGGGGCGATACAGATGATCGCCGCTGCGACGAAAGCCCATTTCCGACAGATCTGCGTAAACATGCACATCCATGGGCTGGCTCGGATCGAGAAACAGGGTCGTGGCCTGCTCCTCGGGCAGATAACTGCAAGAGTGGGGCTGAGTGGCATAGAACTTCAAACGCGCCAACTCGGTCATGATCAACCCTCGGGGTAAGCTGGTGAATTAAGTGTAAGCCACGCGCGCAAAAGTCGCTCAGCAAACCCAGGTCGCATCATTGGGCTGATCCAGATGCCGAGCCAGATATTCCGCGAATTCGTGGCGGGGAATCGCCCGGGCGCCAAGGCTGTGCAGATGATCGGTCGGCATCTGGCAGTCGATCAGCACAAAACCCGAGTCCTTCAGGTGCTGCACCAAGGTGGCAAAGCCATATTTGGAGGCGTTATCCGCGCGGCTGAACATCGATTCACCAAAAAACAGCTGTCCCATCGCCAAGCCATACAGGCCGCCGACCAGTTTGCCCTGATCCCGGACTTCCACTGAATGAGCGAAGCCGCGCCGATGCAATTCAATGTAGGCCTCCTGCATGGCTTCGGTGATCCAGGTGCCATCGGCATAGTCCCGTGGGGCGGCGCAGGCGTGGATCACCGCCTCAAAGTCCTGATCGAAGGTGACCTGGTAGCGTGCTTTGCGCAGTAATTTGCCGAGGCTGCGCGAGACATGCAGTTCGTCGGGAAATAGCACGGTGCGAGGGTCTGGTGACCACCAAAGAATAGGCTGGCCCTCGGAAAACCATGGGAAGCAGCCATGACGATAAGCCTGAATCAAGCGATCGGCGGACAGATCGCCGCCCGCGGCGAGCAGTCCATTGGGGTCGCGCATGGCCTTTTCCAGCGGCGGAAAAGTCAGGGAATTACGTTGTAACCAAGTCAGCATGGCATCCAGGCTTGCAGAAGGGGAGGGTGATGTGGGCTGTTAGCCCGCGCTAAAGTGTGCCGTTAAATGGCGCGAATGTCGTGCCGATCCTGCCTGGCGTTTGCAGTGTTGCAACTTGGCAAGCTTGATGCGGTCGTAAGCGAGCGGCGTGGTCGGGCATGCAACAGGCTTGACGGGCAGTCAGTGACAGGTTGCGAGGTGTGGGTGGCAATGCTTCGCTATGTTCATCAAATACACCTCATAAGCCTTTGTCACAAAAGACAATGCATGCTCAAATTGAATCGCAGGTTCTGTACGCTTGGCTATGCTCAAACCTGGGCGTTGAAGCATGGCATCAGACGCACAAACCCGTACAATGCCGGGCTGTTACAGAATATTCGCTGCGTGCGATGCTTATGGCTGTGTTTATGAAAGCATCAGTGCAATGTTAAAAGTAGTCTCAGTTGTGCCCGTCAACTTTTCACCTGCCTGGATTGGGCAGTTTTTTATCGTCATTCAATAGATGGACGCGCCTTGGGCGCAGGAAAAGAAGCGTTTTGAAGAAATCCACCGAAGCACCAAAAACAGTCGTTCCGCTCTGGCGCCAGCAATTGCACTACCGGCTCAAGGAAGGTGCATTGATCGCCATCGGCGCTTTGTGCCTGTTCCTGATGATGGCCTTGCTGACCTACGGCAAGGACGATCCGGGCTGGAGCCACAACAGCAAGATCGACGACGTACAGAATTTCGGCGGCCCGGCGGGCTCTTACAGCGCCGATATCCTGTTCATGGTGCTCGGTTATTTTGCCTATATCTTCCCCTTGCTACTGGCGATCAAGGCCTATCAGATCTTCCGTCAGCGCCACGAGCAGTGGCAGTGGAGCGGCTGGCTGTTCTCCTGGCGGCTGATCGGTCTGGTGTTTCTGGTGTTGTCCGGCGCTGCGCTGGCACACATCCACTTTCACGCCGCGACCGGTCTGCCGGCCGGTGCCGGCGGAGCCTTGGGCGAGAGTCTCGGCGATCTGGCGAAGAATGCGCTGAATATCCAGGGCAGCACGCTGCTGTTCATCGCGCTGTTTCTGTTCGGCCTGACCGTCTTCACCGACTTGTCGTGGTTCAAGGTGATGGACATCACTGGCAAGATCACCCTCGACCTGTTCGAGCTGTTTCAGGGCGCGCTCAACCGCTGGTGGTCGGCGCGCACCGAACGCAAGCAACTGGTTGCACAACTGCGTGAAGTCGATGACCGAGTCCATGATGTCGTTGCTCCGACTGTCACCGACAAACGTGAGCAGGCCAAGGTCAAAGAGCGCTTGATCGAACGCGAGCAGGCCCTGAGCAAACACATGTCCGAGCGCGAGAAACAGGTGCCGCCGGTCATCGCGCCAGCCCCGGTCAAGGCGCCGGAGCCAAGCAAGCGTGTGCAGAAAGAGAAGCAGGCGCCGTTGTTCGTTGACAGCGCCGTGGAAGGCACTTTGCCGCCAATCTCGATCCTCGACCCGGCGGAAAAGAAACAACTCAATTACTCGCCGGAGTCCCTGGCTGCGGTCGGCCACCTTCTGGAGATCAAACTCAAGGAGTTCGGTGTCGAGGTGTCCGTGGATTCGATTCACCCGGGCCCGGTGATTACCCGTTATGAAATTCAGCCCGCCGCCGGCGTCAAGGTCAGCCGCATCGCCAACCTGGCGAAAGACCTTGCGCGCTCCCTGGCCGTGACCAGTGTGCGTGTGGTCGAAGTCATTCCGGGCAAGACCACGGTCGGTATCGAGATCCCGAACGAAGACCGGCAGATCGTGCGCTTCTCCGAAGTGCTGTCGACGCCTGAGTACGACAACTTCAAATCGCCGGTCACGTTGGCGTTGGGTCACGATATCGGCGGCAAACCGGTCATTACCGATCTGGCGAAGATGCCGCACTTGCTGGTAGCCGGTACCACCGGTTCCGGTAAGTCGGTGGGTGTGAACGCGATGATTCTGTCGATCCTGTTCAAGTCCGGCCCGGAAGACGCCAAACTGATCATGATCGACCCGAAAATGCTTGAGCTGTCGATCTACGAAGGCATTCCGCATTTGCTCTGCCCGGTGGTCACCGACATGAAGGACGCCGCCAATGCCCTGCGCTGGAGCGTCGCGGAGATGGAGCGTCGCTACAAGCTGATGGCGAAGATGGGCGTGCGTAACCTGTCCGGCTTCAACGCCAAGGTCAAGGAAGCGCAGGATGCCGGAGAGCCGTTGAGCGATCCGCTGTACAAGCGTGAAAGCATTCATGACGAAGCGCCGCTGCTGAGCAAGCTGCCGACCATCGTCGTGGTCGTCGATGAATTCGCCGACATGATGATGATCGTCGGCAAGAAGGTTGAGGAGTTGATTGCCCGGATCGCGCAGAAGGCGCGTGCCGCGGGTATTCACCTGATCCTTGCGACCCAGCGGCCGTCGGTGGACGTGATCACCGGTCTGATCAAGGCCAACATTCCGACGCGTATGGCGTTCCAGGTGTCGAGCAAGATCGACTCGCGGACCATCATCGACCAGGGCGGCGCCGAACAACTGCTTGGCCACGGTGACATGCTCTACATGCCACCGGGCACCAGCCTGCCTATTCGGGTTCACGGCGCGTTCGTTTCCGACGATGAAGTACACCGCGTGGTTGAAGCGTGGAAACTGCGCGGCGCACCGGAGTACAACGACGACATCCTCAACGGTGTCGAAGAGGCGGGCAGCGGCTTTGAGGGCAGCAGCGGTGGTGGCGACGGCGATGATCCGGAAGCCGATGCGCTATATGACGAAGCGGTTCAGTTCGTCCTCGAAAGCCGCCGCGCATCGATTTCCGCGGTGCAGCGCAAGCTGAAAATCGGCTACAACCGCGCCGCGCGAATGATCGAGGCCATGGAAATGGCCGGTGTCGTCACTTCAATGAACACCAATGGGTCGCGTGAAGTCCTGGCTCCGGGCCCGGTACGCGACTGATTCAGCGCCCCTGATGACTAACAAAAGGACGGTGCAATGATGCGCCGTCCCCTCCCAACGAGTATTCAAGAGGACTCCCATGCGTCTTATCCGCATGCTGTTGCCAGTACTGGCTTTGACCACACTCACGGCCCACGCCGATGACAAGGACGTGGCTCGTCTGACCCAATTGCTGGAAACCTCCAAGACCCTGACTGCTAACTTCTCGCAACTGACCCTCGACGGCAGCGGCACTCAGTTGCAGGAAACCACCGGTGACATGACCCTGCAGCGCCCGGGCCTGTTTTACTGGCACACCAATGCGCCGGCCGAGCAGACCATGGTCTCCGACGGCAAGAAAGTCACCCTGTGGGACCCGGATCTGGAACAGGCCACCATCAAGAAGCTCGACGAACGTCTGACCCAGACTCCAGCGCTGCTGCTGTCGGGTGACGTGTCGAAAATCAGCCAGAGCTTCGACATCTCGGCGAAAGAGGCGGGTGGCGTGATCGACTTCACCCTCAAGCCGAAAACCAAGGACACCCTGTTCGACAGCCTGCGTCTGTCGTTCCGCAACGGTCTGCTCAATGACATGCAACTGATCGACAGCGTTGGTCAGCGCACCAACATCCTGTTTACCGGGGTGAAGGCCAACGAAGCGGTGCCGGCGTCCAAGTTCAAGTTCGACATCCCGAAAGGTGCCGACGTCATTCAGGAATAAGCTCCCACAGGAGCAATCATCGGTCTCAAGATCTACTAGAGGTTTCAACGGTACGTGATGGATCTGTTTCGCAGTGCACCGATTGCCCAGCCGCTGGCCGCGCGTTTACGTGCGACCAATCTGGATGAGTATGTCGGTCAGGAGCACGTGCTCGCTCGCGGCAAGCCTCTGCGTGAGGCGCTGGAGCAGGGTGCCCTGCATTCGATGATCTTCTGGGGGCCGCCGGGCGTGGGCAAGACCACGCTGGCGCGGTTGCTCGCCGAAGTCTCGGACGCGCACTTCGAAACAGTCTCGGCAGTTCTCGCCGGGGTCAAAGAGATCCGTCAGGCTGTTGAAATCGCCAAGCAGCAGGCCGGCCAGTACGGCAAGCGCACGATTTTGTTCGTCGATGAAGTGCACCGCTTCAACAAGTCCCAGCAGGATGCATTTCTGCCGTACGTTGAAGACGGCACGCTGATTTTCATCGGCGCCACCACCGAAAACCCTTCGTTCGAACTGAACAACGCCTTGTTGTCGCGGGCTCGCGTCTACGTGCTGAAAAGCCTCGACGAGGCGGCGCTGCGCAAGCTTGTACACCGCGCGCTCAGCGAAGAGCGTGGCTTGGGCAAGCGCAACCTGACGTTGAGCGATGAAGGCTTCCAGATGCTGTTGTCCGCCGCCGATGGCGATGGGCGGCGGCTGCTCAATCTCCTGGAGAATGCTTCGGATCTGGCCGAAGACGACAGCGAGATCGGCATCGAACTCCTGCAAAGTCTGCTCGGTGACACCCGTCGTCGCTTCGACAAGGGCGGTGAGGCGTTCTATGACCAGATATCCGCGCTGCACAAATCAGTGCGTGGTTCCAATCCGGATGGCGCGCTGTACTGGTTTGCACGGATGATCGACGGCGGTTGCGACCCGCTGTACCTGGCCCGGCGCGTGGTGCGCATGGCCAGCGAAGATATCGGCAATGCCGACCCGCGTGCCCTCAGCCTTTGCCTGGCGGCGTGGGAAGTGCAAGAACGCCTCGGCAGTCCGGAAGGCGAGTTGGCGGTGGCTCAGGCCATTACGTATCTGGCCTGCGCACCGAAAAGCAATGCGGTGTACATGGGCTTCAAAACCGCTTTGCGCGCGGCCGCTGAAAACGGCTCGCTGGAGGTGCCGCTGCATCTGCGCAACGCACCGACCAAGCTGATGAAACAACTGGGCTACGGCGACGAATACCGTTATGCCCATGACGAGCCGGACGCCTATGCGGCCGGCGAAGACTATTTCCCGGAAGAACTCGAGCCGATTCCCTTCTATCAGCCGGTGCCGCGTGGCCTGGAATTGAAGATCGGCGAGAAGCTCAATCACCTTGCCCAACTCGACCGTTTAAGCCCAAGACAGCGGAGAAAATAGTGATTCCATTGATAGTTGCGGTCTCCATCGGCGGGGCCGCCGGTACATTGTTGCGCTTTGTTACCGGCAATTGGATCAATGCCAATTGGCCGCGGCACTTCTATACCGCGACGCTGGCCGTTAATATCGTGGGCTGTCTGCTGATTGGCGTGTTGTACGGCCTGTTTTTGATCCGCCCGGACGTGCCGATTGAGTTGCGTGCCGGGTTGATCGTTGGCTTCCTGGGTGGGCTGACGACTTTTTCATCCTTTTCACTGGATACGGTGCGCCTGCTGGAAAGCGGGCAAGTGCCGCTGGCCCTGGGCTATGCGGCGCTCAGCGTATTCGGCGGGCTGCTCGCAACGTGGGCTGGCCTGTCTTTGACCAAACTTTGATAACGAGAAACCGACATGCTCGATTCCAAACTGTTACGTAGCAACCTTCAGGACGTAGCGGACCGCCTGGCTTCCCGTGGCTTTGCCCTGGATACCGCGCGCATCGAAGCGCTGGAAGAACAGCGCAAGACCGTCCAGACCCGCACCGAAGCATTGCAGGCTGAGCGTAACGCGCGTTCCAAATCCATCGGTCAGGCCAAACAGCGTGGCGAAGACATCGCACCGCTGATGGCGGACGTCGAGCGCATGGCGGGCGAACTGAGCGCCGGCAAAGTCGAGCTGGACGCAATTCAGACCGAACTGGACTCGATCCTGCTCGGTATCCCGAACCTGCCGCACGAATCCGTGCCGGTCGGCAAAGACGAAGATGACAACGTTGAAGTGCGCCGCTGGGGCACTCCGACCGCGTTCGATTTCCCGGTTCAGGACCACGTCGCCTTGGGCGAAAAGTTCGGCTGGCTGGACTTTGAAACCGCCGCCAAACTGTCCGGCGCACGTTTTGCCCTGCTGCGTGGCCCGATCGCCCGTCTGCACCGCGCACTGGCGCAGTTCATGATCAACCTGCACGTCAACGAGCACGGCTATGAAGAGGCTTACACGCCTTATCTGGTTCAGGCTCCGGCGCTGCAAGGTACCGGTCAATTGCCGAAGTTCGAAGAAGACCTGTTCAAGATCGCTCGCGAAGGCGAAGCCGATCTGTACCTGATCCCGACGGCGGAAGTGTCACTGACCAACATCGTCGCCGGCGAAATCGTCGATTCGAAACTGTTGCCGATCAAGTTCGTCGCCCATACCCCGTGCTTCCGTAGCGAGGCGGGTGCGTCGGGCCGTGACACCCGCGGCATGATCCGTCAGCACCAGTTCGACAAGGTTGAAATGGTCCAGATCGTTGAGCCGTCGACCTCGATGCAAGCGCTGGAAGGCCTGACCGCCAACGCCGAAAAAGTCCTGCAATTGCTCGGTCTGCCGTATCGCACCCTGGCGTTGTGCACCGGCGACATGGGCTTCAGCGCCGTCAAGACTTACGACCTGGAAGTGTGGATTCCGAGCCAGGACAAATACCGCGAAATCTCGTCGTGCTCCAACTGCGGCGATTTCCAGGCCCGTCGTATGCAAGCGCGGTTCCGCAATCCGGAAACCGGCAAGCCTGAACTGGTACACACCCTCAACGGTTCCGGTCTGGCTGTTGGCCGCACGCTGGTTGCCGTGCTGGAAAACTATCAGCAGGCCGACGGTTCGATCCGCGTGCCGGACGTGCTGAAGCCTTACATGGGTGGCCTTGAGGTCATCGGCTAAATGAAATATCTGCCGCTGTTTCACAACCTGCGCGGCAGTCGTGTGTTGGTCGTCGGCGGGGGGGAAATTGCCTTGCGCAAATCCCGCCTGCTGGCCGATGCCGGTGCGCAGCTGCGGGTGGTTGCACCTGAAATCGAAACACAGCTGCGTGAGCTGGTCGTGGCCAGCGGTGGCGAATGCCGGGTTCGCGGTTACGCGGAAGCGGATCTGGACGGTTGCGTGCTGATCATTGCCGCCACGGATGACGAAGCGCTCAACGCACAAGTCTCCACCGATGCCCATCGGCGTTGCGTGCCGGTCAACGTGGTCGACGCCCCGGCCTTGTGCAGCGTGATCTTCCCGGCGATCGTCGATCGCTCGCCGCTGATCGTTGCGATCTCCAGCGGCGGCGATGCGCCGGTGTTGGCCCGGTTGGTCCGCGCCAAGATCGAAACCTGGATTCCGTCGACCTACGGACAACTGGCCGGTCTCGCCGCGCGTTTCCGTAATCAGGTCAAAAGCCTTTTTCCGGATGTGCAGCAGCGTCGCGGGTTCTGGGAAGACGTGTTTCAGGGGCCGATTGCCGACCGGCAACTGGCCGGGCAGGGCGCCGAGGCCGAGCGGCTGCTGCAAGCGAAGATCGATGGCGAGGCCGACGTCACCACGGGTGAGGTATATCTGGTGGGAGCAGGGCCGGGTGATCCCGATCTGCTGACCTTCCGTGCGCTGCGTCTGATGCAACAGGCTGACGTCGTGCTGTATGACCGTTTGGTCGCACCGGCCATTCTTGATCTGTGCCGTCGCGATGCCGAGCGGGTTTACGTCGGTAAGCGTCGCGCCGACCACGCCGTGCCGCAGGATCAGATCAACCAGCAATTGGTCGATCTGGCCAAGGCCGGCAAGCGAGTCGTGCGATTGAAGGGCGGTGATCCGTTTATCTTCGGCCGTGGCGGCGAAGAGATCGAGGAGCTGGCCGCGCACGGCATTCCATTCCAGGTCGTACCCGGTATCACGGCAGCCAGCGGTTGTGCGGCGTACGCCGGGATTCCACTGACCCATCGTGATTACGCGCAGTCAGTGCGCTTTGTCACCGGGCATTTGAAGGACGGATCCACCGATCTGCCGTGGGCCGACCTCGTCGCCCCGGCGCAGACGTTGGTGTTCTACATGGGCCTGGTGGGGTTGCCGGTGATTTGCGAGCAGTTGATCAAGCACGGTCGCTCGGCGGACACCCCGGCAGCGCTGATTCAGCAGGGCACCACGGTCAATCAGCGCGTCTTCACCGGCACGCTGGCTGACTTGCCGCGAATGGTGGCAGAGCATGAAGTGCATGCACCGACATTGGTGATCGTCGGTGAAGTGGTGCAACTGCGCGAGAAACTGGCGTGGTTTGAGGGCGCTCAGGCGCAGGTCTGAAGATCGCGTCGTCTCATTCGCGAGCAAGCTCGCTCCCGCATTGGATTTGTGAACGACACAGATCTAGTGTGGGAGCGAGTTTGCTCGCGAAGAGGCCCTCAAAAACACCGAATCAACTAACCCCTCTGCCACACCCCTTTCCCGCCCAACCGCGCCCGATCATGGGCCTCAGTGAAGTCCTGCTCTGGCCCCTTCGGCACAACCCCCGTCGGATTGATGGTCTTGTGACTGCCGTAGTAGTGATGTTTGATGTGCTGAAAATCCACCGTCTCGGCAATCCCCGGCCACTGATACAGCTCACGTAGCCAGTTCGACAGGTTCGGGTAGTCGGCAATCCGCCGCAGGTTGCACTTGAAGTGCCCGTGATAGACCGCATCAAAGCGAATCAACGTGGTGAACAAACGGATATCTGCTTCCGTCAGGTACTCGCCGGATAGATAGCGATTGGCACCGAGCACGCGTTCCAGATGATCCAGTTCTGCAAACACCTCATCGAACGCTTCTTCATAAGCTTGTTGCGACGTGGCAAACCCGGCGCGATATACGCCGTTGTTCACGGCGGGATAGATCCGTTCATTCAGCGCATCGATTTCACCGCGCAGTGGCGCTGGGTAGAAGTCCAGATCGTTGGCGGTCAAATCATCGAAGGCGCTGTTGAACATGCGGATGATCTCCGCTGACTCGTTACTGACGATGCGCTTGAGCTTTTTGTCCCACAACACCGGCACCGTGACGCGACCGGTGTAGTCGGCGGTGTCAGCGGTGTAGCGCTGGTGCATGAAATCGAAGTGATCGAGCTTGTCACCGGTCGAGCCTAGCGACGTGTCGAAGGTCCAGCCGTTCTCCAGCATCAACCAACTGACTACCGAGACGTCGATCAGACTTTCCAGGCCTTTGAGTTTGCGCAGAATCAGCGTGCGATGCGCCCATGGACAGGCGAGGGAAACGTAGAGGTGATAGCGCCCGGCTTCGGCGGCAAAACCACCTTCACCGCTAGGGCCGGGCTTGCCGTCAGGGGTGACCCAGTGCCGGCGCTGCGCCTGTTCGCGCTGGAACGCGCCGTCCTTGGTGCTTTCGTACCACTTGTCCTGCCAAAGGCCATCCACTAATAAACCCATGTCCAAGGCTCCTGAAACCAATAATCGTTGGCGTCGAGTCTATTCCCATGAGTTCGAACAAAAAGCGCAAAGATCAGGCGCAAATGATCGGTTAAATCGATTTATCCCGCGCAGTCCAGTATTGCTCGGCGGTTTCGAACGCCTGCTCACGGCTCTGGCCGAGACCGCGCAGGGCGAGCGCCATGGTCGAGATCAACGCCATCTGCGGATAGCTGTCGACGACGTCGCCGCGCCACACGGCTTTCAAATGATCGACGTCCAGCGAGGCTGGTTTGACATGACGTTGCGCCGACATTTGCGGCCATTCCTCGTCCCAGCTCTCGCCGCCTGTGGTGCCGTACAGGTGACTGGTGGCATCCGGGTTGATCTCGATTTCGCCGCCATCACCCTTGACCACAATCGCCGTGTCACCGAGTAAACCACTGGCATCGCGGTGCACCGCCTGATAGCCCGGGTGGAAAATGCTTTGCAGCCCACAACGTGCGCCCAGCGGATTGAGAATCCGCGCCAGCGAGTGGATCGGTGAGCGCAGCCCCAACGTGTTGCGCAGGTCGATCATCTGTTGCAGTGGCGCCGCCCAGTCCACCAGCGGCATGAACGCCAGCCCGCCGTTGTCCAGTGCGACGGCGACCTGTTGCCAGTTGCGGCACAGCGGGATATTCAGTTCGCCCAGCACTTGCTCGCTGTACAGGCGTCCGGCGGTGTGCGCGCCGCCGCCGTGCATGAAGATGCGTATGCCGTTCTGCGCCAGGCACTTGGCCGCCAGCAGATACCACGGCAGATGACGTTTCTTGCCCGCGTAGGTCGGCCAGTCCAGGTCGACATTCAGCGCCGGCGCCTGCAATCGCTCACGCAGGGCCTCGGTGAAACCGGCCATTTCTTCGGCGCTTTCTTCCTTGTGCCGCAGCAACATCAGAAACGCGCCGAGCTGGGTGTCTTCGACCTTGTCGTCGAGCACCATGCCCATGGCTTCGCGGGCTTCCTCACGGGTCAGATCGCGGGCGCCGCGCTTACCCTTGCCCAGAATTCGCACAAATTGAGCGAACGGATGTTCGGCGGGTGTTTCGAGAGTGAGTGCTGGAAAGTCGGTCATAAGCAATTCGTCGGTTTGGGCAGGCCCGCCAGTTTCGCGGCGAGTTTGGCGGGGGTGCCTTTGAACAATCGGTTCAGGTGCAGGCTGTTGCCTTTGTCCGGTCCGAGTTTTAACGCGGTGTATTTGATCAGCGGTCGAGTGGCCGGCGAGAGCTGGAATTCGGCATAGAAGCTGCGCAGCAGTTCGAGGATTTCCCAGTGTTCAGGCGTCAACTCGATGCCTTCGGCGGCGGCGAGGGCGGCGGCGACATCGTGAGACCAATCGCTCAGATCAACCAGAAAGCCGTCTTTGTCCAGATCGATGGCGCGATCGCCGAGGGTCATGGAATTCATAGCCAACTGTTGACCTTGTCGTGCTGGATCGACAGTTCGACGAAGGCCGGATAATCGATCGCTTGCGCCCAGTCCGGAACCTGCACAGCACGGGCCTGTGCGTCTTCGGCCAAGACGAAAAGCTTGATTTGACGGTTTTGCAGTGCAGTGAATGGCGCGGTGTTCGGTTGTAGTGCGTACACCGCGTCCCCCGACAACAGCAATGCATCGGCGCTGCCGATCACGCGCAGGCAACTGGTCAGGCGATCGTCGCCGAATGGTGAGTGAGACAACACATGCAAAGTCGACATCAGAGGGTGATCACCTGGTCGTAACGGTCAATAAGGGCGGTGATTTGCTCGGCAGCGAGCGGTTGTGCTTCGTCCAGCGATAGATCGGCGAGGCCACGGGAACTGGCGCTGTCGGCGCAGTAGAACAGCTCTTCGACGCCAAACATCGGCAACGCTTGCAGGTTGGCGCTCAGGTCTTTCTGTTGCAGCGCCTTGGCGTTTTGTCCAGCGGCCAATTGCAGCACGCCGTCATCGAGAAACAACAGGCCGATCGGCAGATCGAAAGCACCGCCCGCCAGCACGATATCCAGCGCTTCGCGGGCGCCGGGGCCGGACCACGGTGATTGGCGGCTGACGATCAACAAGGATTTGGCCATCTCACGCACCTCCGAAACAGATCAGGCGGTCAGCGTCTTGCACCGCGTCATGCAACTGGCCGAGGCCGGACAGTTCCCACGGCGCACTGACGCAGACGGCGTCGCGTTGATAGCGCTTGGCTTCGTCGTCGTTCAGCACCCCTCGGCGCAGGGCCGCGGCGATGCACACCACGCCGTCCAGTTGTTGCTCGCTGATGAAAGCGCGCCACTGCTTGGGCACGTCCAGTTCGTCCTGCGGGGTGACCACCGCGTCGCAGGCGTTGTAGACGCCGTCCTGATAGAAAAACAGCCGGACAATCTCATGCCCAGCGGCCAGTGCGGCCTGCGCAAACAGCAGGGCACGGCGCGAGGAGGGCGCATGGGCGGCGGAAAACAGCGCAATGGCGAACTTCATGACGGACTCGATCAGCAAAACTGCGGCCATGATAAAGCTTTATCGGCGAGGCGGCTAAATCGATGTTGCCTGCTGGCGATAGCGAAGTGTCAGGCAAAAAACGCTGAGTCGTCAGCGCGGCATGTAACCCAATTGCCAGCGCCTGGGGATTTTCAGAGAGAGCAGCCCGATCATCGCGGCCAGCACACCGCTGACGAACATTGCCTTGAGTCCTAAATGATGTTCCAGCACCGCGCCCACAATTGCGCCGACAAACATCCCGCTCCACGGCACGAGCTGCACGCGCCAGCCACTGCGGCGCTCGCCGAGCAACCATCGGCCCAGGCCGCGTCCAAACCGCGATAACGCGCCGGTGACATAGGTGAGCCCAACCGGTAGGCCGTTCACTTCTTCGACGGACGCGTTGAGCATGCCCATCGCAATAATCGCTGCGAGCAGCGCCGGCAGTTGCGTGTCAAACGGCCAGGCCGCCGACGCGCAGAGCAGGGTGGCGATGCAGAGCAGCAGCGGCAGCGCCCGGCGCCCGCCGAGACGCGCGACGAGTACGCCCAAGGCGTTACCGACAATGAACGTCACGACAAGAATCACCAGGCGCACGGTCAGCCCGATATCGCCATCACTGATCGCCACCGCCAGTCGGGTGGTGTTGCCGCTCATGAACGAAACGAAGTCGCCGCTGGCCATGAAGCCGATGGCGTCGGTCATCCCGGCCAGTACCGACAGGCTGGCAACCAGTGCCAGGCCCACACGCCCGCGCCATTTTTGCTTGTGCAGATGGCCGGGGCTGGCGCGGTGAGTCGAGGCGGATGGCAGCATCGGCGAAAGTGTCCTTGAGCGGCGGTTAGGGTTCTATGCCATACAGATCGCAGTATTCCAGCCATTCCATGCCGGCCATCTCCGCGACTTCACGATGTACCTCCAGACGTTGCGCCTGATACTCCTCAGGCGAATTGGCGGTCAGTTTCAAGGTCAGTTCCCAAGCGAACAAGCCAAGGCTTTCTGCCTCCTCTTCGTAGGCTTCGTGCAGACGTTCTTCGCGAAACTGCGCTTGGGTTTCGCCTTTGGCCTGGGCCAGCAATGGATTGAGGTGGTCGAGGGTTTCGCGCAAATCAGGCCGCGCGTCGAGAAATAGTTTCAGGGCATGTTCATGTCGCTGGTCGGTAGGCGCCATGTGTTTTCCTTTGTGAGGCTGATGACCTTAGGTTGCCGTAGCTGACAGCGCATGTCGCGCTATAAATGCAGTAAAGCAGAACGATTTCTGCTGCTGCGATGATACAGTCCGCTTTTTTCTGAACGGGCGAACGCAATGCGAATTTTGATGGTAGCGCTGGCGGCGACGCTGCTGGCCGGTTGCGCGGGCTCCGCGATGAACGATGCTCGCACCAAAACCCCTTACAAGGTTTTGACTTCGGACAAGGCGGAGAAAGTAGTGGCTCAGTGCGTGCAATTCGGCTGGCAGGATGAAGCGGTTTTCGGCGTGGATGCCGCCGCGTATCTGGAATCGCGCCAGCAGGGTGGCACGACGGTTTATACCCGTTCGGCTGAGTCGTTTGTCGATGTGCTGACGGGGCCATCGGGCACGACGCTGAATTATTACGCGCAGAAGGACGATTTTATCGCCAAGCGGCGGTTGGCGGCGTTGGCGACTTGTCTCTGATCGTGGGTTGAAGCGTCGCAAGCCCGCCCCACCTTTGAAATGCCTTTCAATGTGGGGCGGCTTGCTTACAAAAGCGCTACTGAATTCAATCTACAAGCCGCTTCTGGAAAAAGTGCCGCTTGTGCCCCAGCGGATAATCCGTAATCTCGCCACACTCGCTATAGCCCACTTTCTTGTAAAACTCAGGCGCCTGAAACGAGAAGGTGTCCAGCCAGATCCCCACGCAGTCTTTCTTGCGCGCAAGCTCTTCGGCCATCTGCATCAATTTTGAGCCGATGCCCTGACCGCGGCCCTCTTCCGGCACCGCCAACAGTTCAATGAACATCCACCGATAGAACGTGTGGCCATACAGGCCGCCAAGGATCGCGTCATGCTCGTCACGGACCAAAAGTGCAATGGGCTCCAGTGTCGAGGGGCCTGCTTTGGCGACGTTGTGGGCACGCAGCGGCGCCAGGATGGCGTTGCGTTGTTCTTCGTTCGGGTTCTCTGACAACTCGATGCGCAAGTTCATGCATGACTTCCTTGTGGAGTAAGGCGCCAGACTATCCTGCCTGGTGGTCGTGTTCCAAGCGTCAGTTTAAAACCGCTGGAACCACCGCTCCCGCGCCGGGGTCTAGCCATTTACAGCGTCATTCCAGCACGCGGTTGATGAGGACACCCCATGAACATTTTCGAAGCCCTTCGCGAGAGCCACGACCGCCAGCGCAGCTACGCCAAAGCCTTGGTCAAGACCAGTGGCGACAGCCCCGAGCGGGTCGAGGCCTACAAACAGCTCAAAGCCGAACTGCAAGCTCATGAAACGGCTGAAGAGCGCCACTTCTACATCCCGCTGATGGAGTTCGACAACGGTGTCGATCTCAGCCGTCATGCCATTTCCGAGCACCATGAAATGGACGAAATGATGGAAGAACTGGACGAGACCGAGATGTCCAGTCCGGCATGGCTGGCGACGGCTAAAAAGCTCTCGGACAAGGTCCACCACCACCTTGAGGAAGAGGAGCAGAAGTTCTTCCAGATGGCCGGAAAGTTGCTCGACGAGAAACAGAAAGAGCAGCTCGCCGGGCAGTACGAAAAGGAGTTCCAGGCTCAACTGCCTTGAGTCGCCGATGCACGATTTTGTAACATCGACGCGTACGCCTTTGGCTATGTGTCGAGTACGAGTCGCCACAATGCACTGTGTTTATATCCAGTGTTTCGGTCACTTTACCGATGATGCCCGGTCTGACTGCGACAAAACCGCCGATGGACAAAAAATCCGTCTCCGTTAGCTTGAAGGCCTCTCCTCGCAAAGGAGAGTTCTTAAATCAACGGAGTGAAAAACATGAATCAACCACAAGTACAAACCCAACTGCGACACGGTCGCGTCACTTCCCCGGCGAGCCGGGGTGCGGTCGCTATCGAGCAAGGACTGCTCGGTGCCTGGCAGGTCAATGAAATGGAAGGTGGCAAGAACTTCCCGGCACTGGCTGCCGGGCCGTTTCCGGCGCCCTACGAAACCGACTCTGACAGTGTCGCGCCACCTGCTGACGGCTACATTCTCAGCGGCGGCAAGACCGATCCCCGCGACTGCGTGAACTTCACCAACGACGAAATGAGCAAAAAGCTCGGTCGTCCGTTCGCCTGGCCGCTGCTCAATGTCACACCGGGGCAGACCCTGGAAATCAAGTGGGAATACACCGCGCCGCACACTACGCGTGGTTATCGCTGGCTGATCACCAAGGATGGCTGGGACTCGAACCAACGCATTACCCGCGCCCAACTGGAAGCGCAACCGTTCTTCGAAGACTTCTACACTCAGGTGCCGTATTACAGCCATTCGGCCGAGATGAAGGCCAAGGTTAACCACGAGGTAAAGCTTCCGACGAACAAGAAGGGGCATCACGTCATCGTACTGATGTGGATCGTCGCCAACACCGGCAACGCTTTCTATCAGGCCTTCGACGTCGACTTCAAATAACGGCGCAACGTCGCCAAACCCACACGTTCTGAAGGATTAGAACATGTCAAAAATTGATTTTTCTCTGGTGCAAAACGCGGCGAGCGATGCTGCTGCGCTGATGCCGAGCATTGCCGGTAAAAAAATCCTCATGGGCTTCTGGCACAACTGGCCGGCGGGGCCGAGCGACGGGTATCGTCAGGGCCGATTCGCCAGCATCGAGCTGGAGGATGTACCCAAGGAATACAACGTGGTCGCCGTGGCCTTCATGAGGGGCAACGGTATCCCGACCTTCAAGCCATTCAACGTTTCCGATGCCGAGTTCCGCCGCCAGGTCGGCGTGCTCAACAGTCAAGGGCGGGCCGTCCTGATTTCCCTGGGTGGCGCCGATGCGCACATCGAGTTGCGCAGCGGTCAGGAGCAACCGCTGGCCAATGAAATCATCCGTCTGGTGGAAACCTACGGTTTTGATGGGCTGGACATCGATCTTGAACAGAGCGCGATTGATTTCGCTGCCAACAAGACGGTGCTGCCGGCAGCGCTGAAACTGGTCAAGGATCACTACGCCGGCCAAGGCAAGCACTTCATCATCAGCATGGCCCCGGAGTTCCCGTATCTCACCAGCACCGGCAAATACGTCGGCTACCTGCAAGCGCTGGAAGGCTACTACGACTTCATCGCCCCGCAGTTCTACAACCAGGGTGGCGACGGGGTCTGGGTGCCTGAGGCCAACAACGGTGCCGGTGCGTGGATCGCGCAGAACAACGACGCGCTCAAGGAGGACTTCCTGTATTACCTGACCGAAAGTCTGGTGACGGGGACTCGGGGATTCACGAAGATCGCGGCGGACAAATTCGTCATCGGTCTGCCGGCCAACGTCGATGCGGCGGCCACCGGTTATGTGATCGACAAAACCGTGGTGGGCAACGTGCTCAAACGGCTGGCCATCAAGGGGCATCCGATCAAGGGCCTCATGACTTGGTCGGTTAACTGGGACAACGGTGTGAGCAAGGACCGCGTGCCGTACAACTGGGAGTTCAGCCGGCGTTATGGGCCGCTGATTCACGGAACCCTTGCGAGTTAGTCG
This sequence comes from Pseudomonas sp. NPDC087614, assembly GCF_044743485.1. Taxonomy (NCBI): domain Bacteria; kingdom Pseudomonadati; phylum Pseudomonadota; class Gammaproteobacteria; order Pseudomonadales; family Pseudomonadaceae; genus Pseudomonas; species Pseudomonas sp. NPDC087614. The sequence continues at coordinate 21,498 of NZ_JBIUWN010000013.1, forward strand.
CAACTGAGTGAGCCCGGTAGCGCTGCCGGGCTTTTTTTGTTGCAGAGATTATTCGACCATGGCTGCCTACCGATGAAAAAAGGGATCAGGCGCCATGTCTACCACCGCCGAGCGGGTCAATATCATCGACACTCAGGTGTTGTCCCACGACTGGTATCTATTGAAGAAAATCACCTTCGACTATCACCGAAATAACGGCGAGTGGCAGCGCCAGACTCGCGAGGTGTATGACCGTGGCAATGGCGCAGCGATTCTGCTGTTCAATCGCGAGAAGCGTTCGGTGGTATTGACCCGTCAGTTCCGCTTGCCGGTGTTTGTCAACGGCCATGACGGTTTGTTGATCGAAGTGGCGGCGGGGTTACTTGAAGGTGAGGCCCCTGAACAACGGATTCGTGCCGAGGCCGAGGAAGAAACCGGCTATCGCGTCAGTGAAGTGAAGAAGGTGTTCGAGGCGTACATGAGTCCTGGCTCGGTGACCGAGAAACTGCACTTCTTCATTGCCGAATACGATGCAGCATCGAAGGTCAGCGAAGGTGGGGGCCTGGAAGAAGAGACGGAAGAACTGGACGTGCTGGAGTGGTCTTTTGATGATGCGATGGCAGCGTTTTATCGCGGCGAGATCTGCGATGCCAAGACCATCATGCTATTGCAATATGCGGCGATGAAAAACCTGTTCGCTGCCTGAACCCGGATCGAACCTGCTGTTGCTTCAGAGCGACCCCGTATTGGCGAGGGTGGGCTGCAAAGTGACTTGGAATTTTTTGCCAGCGCTGTGCCCGAGAGCGGGCAGGCGCAATGCGCAAACCCGGCCATACTGCTTGATGCGTTTGAAGCGTTCCCCTCTGTTTTGCACAGCCCCTAAAACAAAAAAGAGATCGACTCATGAAGTACGAACCGTTGACCAAATCGCTGATTGCGACCTCACTGGCACTCAGTTGCGTGATGGCTCACGCCGCGTCGGTGGCGCCGGTTGCCGCCGAAAACGGCATGGTGGTGACCGCGCAACACCTGGCCACTCATGTGGGCGTCGATGTATTGAAAAGTGGCGGTAACGCGGTGGATGCGGCGGTGGCGGTGGGTTATGCGCTGGCGGTGGTTTATCCCGCTGCGGGCAATCTTGGTGGTGGCGGCTTCATGACCATTCAATTGGCGGACGGGCGCAAGACCTTCCTCGATTTCCGCGAAAAAGCCCCACTGGCCGCGACCGCCAACATGTACCTCGACAAGGAAGGTAACGTCATCCCCGACCTGAGTACCCGTGGGCACCTGGCGGTCGGCGTGCCCGGCACTGTGTCCGGTATGGAATTGGCGCTGAGCAAGTACGGGACCAAACCACGCACGGAGATGATCGCCCCGGCGATTAAATTGGCCGAGGACGGATTCGAGCTGGAGCAGGGTGACGTCGAGCTGCTCGAATACGCCACCGACGTGTTCAAAAAGGACATGCGTGATTCCGGCTCGATTTTCCTCAGCAACGGCGAGCCGATGCAGGTCGGGCAAAAACTGGTGCAGAAGGACCTCGGCAAGACCCTGCGCACCATTTCCGAAAAAGGCGCCGACGGTTTCTATAAAGGCTGGGTGGCCGACGCCATCGTCACGTCCAGTCAGGCCAACAAAGGCATCATCACTCAGGCCGACCTCGATAAATACAAGACGCGCGAGCTGGCGCCCATTGAGTGCGATTACCGAGGCTATCACGTGGTTTCGGCACCACCACCGAGCTCCGGCGGTGTGGTGATCTGCGAGATCATGAACATTCTTGAAGGCTATCCGATGAAGGATCTGGGCTTCCATTCGGCCCAAGGCATGCACTACCAGATCGAAGCGATGCGTCACGCTTACGTGGATCGCAACAGCTACCTCGGCGATCCGGATTTCGTGAAGAATCCGATCGGGCACCTGTTGGACAAAAACTATGCGACCCAGCTGCGCAATGCGATCCAGCCGCAGAAGGCCGGCGTGTCGGCTGAGTTGAAACCCGGCGTGGCGCCCCATGAAGGTAGCAACACCACGCACTATTCGATCGTCGACAAGTGGGGCAATGCGGTGTCGGTCACTTACACCCTCAATGACTGGTTTGGCGCGGGCGTGATGGCGAGCAAGACCGGGGTGATCCTCAACGACGAAATGGACGACTTCACCTCCAAGGTCGGCGTGCCGAATATGTACGGTCTGGTGCAGGGCGAAGCCAACGCCATTGCGCCGGGCAAGGCACCGCTGTCGTCGATGAGCCCGACCATCGTCACCAAGGACGGCAAAGTGGTGATGGTGGTCGGCACGCCGGGCGGAAGCCGCATCATCACGGCCACCTTGCTGACCATGCTCAACGTCATCGACTACGGCATGGGCTTGCAGGAAGCGGTCGATGCGCCGCGCTTTCACCAGCAATGGATGCCGGAAGAAACCAACCTCGAAGACTTCGCCGCCAGCCCGGACACGAAGAAGATCCTCGAGAGCTGGGGCCACAAGTTTGCCGGGCCGCAGGATGCCAACCACATTGCCGCGATCCTGGTGGGTGCGCCGTCACTGGGCGGTCAGCCGGTAGGGAAAAACCGTTTCTACGGCGCCAACGACCCACGTCGCAATACCGGGTTGTCGCTGGGTTACTGAAAGGCGTAAAAAAAGGGGGCGGGCTCGCGTCCGTCCCCGCCTCAAGGATTGATCAAGGAAGGCTCATCATGACAACCGCATTACTGATCATCGACGTCCAGCATGCCCTGTGCTCGGGCCAATACCAGTGCTACGACGTCCTCCGCGTGATCGACACCATCAACGACCTCAGCGCCCGCGCGCGTCAGTCAGGGGTTCCGGTGGTGTTCATTCAACATGAGGAAAACGACAGCCCCCTGGCTCATGGCGCCGAAGGCTGGCAACTCGCCGAAGGGCTTGAGACCTCGGCGAACGATCTGCGAGTACGCAAAACCACACCGGACTCTTTCTATCAGACCGATCTGAGCAAGCTGCTGCCGATCGAAGACTTTGAAAGCCTGGTGATCTGCGGCCTGCAAACCGACTACTGCGTCAACGCTACCGTGCGCCAGGCCCATCAGTTGGGTTACGACGTGGTGCTGGCCTCGGACGCTCATTCCACCCTTGATAACGGCAACATGAAGGCTGAAGACATCATTGCCGAACACAACAAAGACCTCGCGCACCTGACCGGTTCCGTGGCGCGGGTCGACGTCAAACCTGCCGTCGATATCGTGTTCTAGCCACACCGAGTCGTCCATGTGGGAGCGGGCTTGCTCGCGAAAGCGGTGGGTCATTCAACATTGCACTGCGATTCGGCGTGCAGCAATCACGGCATTCAGCCGGCGACTGCTGACTGCCGAACAGCCGTTCAGCGCTGGACACTTCGGCGATGCACGGATGCTCGCGAGCGATCCGAATTCGCGCCGCCACATAGGCGCGCAAGCCGATCAGCGGATCATCGCTTTCGCGCAGCACCGCCGAGGCTTCCCGCAGCGGTTCGACAAAACCCGGCAGCACTTTGCAGTAAAGGTTTTCCTTGGTCTGGAATCAGTCAGCTCGTTTGGCATCAGTGAAGACAAATTTTTTGCCAGTTTTTCCCATTCAGTCTTTCCCCAAACGGTCGCGCGCTCTAGAATCCGCCCGGCTTCCGAGGTGGAGGCGTATTGCCATCATTCGGCATTGTTTACAGAGGGACAGACATTATGCAATTCGGGAAAGTCCTGGCGCTGGGCCTGGTCATCACGCTGGGCGGTTGCGCCAGTTTCACCCAAGATGAAGTGGCGCCGGTGACACTGCCGTCGATGGCCAATTACGCCAATAAGCCAAATGTTTATGTTGATTTCGATTTCTATCAGGGCGAGCCGAAAAGTGCCTCTGCCACTGAAGTGCCGCAGGCGCGCGATCAACTCAAGCCACAACTGCAGAAAATCCTCTCCGACTCCGGCCTGTTCGGCCGTGTCACTCTGGACGAATTTCAGAAGCAGCCGGGCGACTACAACCTGCGTTTGAAGGTGTACAACCATCCGCCTAATGGTGGGCAAATGGTGCTGGCGTTCATCAGCGGTTTCAGCATGATGGTGATCCCGGCTTATGGCACCGATCAGTACACCATGAGCCTGGAAACCCTCGATGATCAAGGTCAGGCGACGACGACCGCGAGCAATCACGATGCAATTGGCACCTGGTTCGGTATCTGGTTCATCCCGCTGATGGCCAACACGCCTAAAGAGGCAATGAGTGACACCTTCACTCGCCAGGTCAACGCACTGCTCAAGCAAATGGTCGAGCGCAACAGCCTGAAATACTCATCACTTGGAGCCCAAATCCCACGGGCCTGAAGCCAAAAAAAGAGCCGCGATTGCGGCTCTTTTTTTGTCTGTTACTTCAATGCCTGAACGAACTGCGGATCGCTGTACAGTTCCTTCAGAAGGTCACGCAGCATCGGGTTGTAAGCGTTGACCGCGTTCGGGATCGCAATAAACCCGAAGAAGCTGCTGCTCCATTGGCTGCTGACATCCTTGGTCGCGTCGTACACCACATCGTTGCCGTTGAGCAGGGTGAAACGCGCAGCCAGTTTGCCGTTACCCGTGCCCATGCCGGCGCTGAGTTCGTTCTTCACCACCAGCACTTTCAACTGACGCTGCGCTTGCGGATCCAGCAGACCGGCCTTGCGCAGTTCTTCGGTGATGGCGTCCTGGATGTGCGCCGGGATGCTGCCGGACGGTGAACGGACAGGATTGGCGCGCACAAACAGCGAGCCTTCACCGGATTGCGCGGTGACCTGAGGATTGCTGATCGCATGCAGCGGCGGGGTTTGTTTGAGCTTCTGGACGTTTTCGTAGCTCGGTTCATAGCGGGTCATGGTCATGCCACACCCTTGCAGCAACAGCGCCAACATCGGGATCAACAATAGCGACTTCTTCACGGCAGTTCCTTGCGTGGGAATATAAGGGGGGCGAATTATGGGCATAGTGCCATCATTGAGCAACCGTGTTCGCCGGCCCCATCAACAAGGCTTCAACCTGCGCCAATTCCCAGGTACTGAGCAAACTCACCGGATCAGTGCCATAGCGCTGCCACGTCTCAAGCGTGCCTTCCTGGCCATCGGGATTGCGGGCGTATTCACAGTGATGCAACTGTTGTCCTGCAAAATCCAGCAGCAGGTGCCAGCCTTCGATGTCGACCACTACCCATCCTGATCCGGTGGATGTTTCGCACACCTTGAGCGCGAGTACGCCCAGCGCAGCCTCACGCAATCGTTGGCAAACCTCGCGGGCGGTCAGAAATACAGCCATGTTCGAACTCGATCAGTGCACAAGAGCGCCAGCATAAAGCGCGGGTCCACAAGTGTCAGCGATCACTGGCCCCATCGCGGACAATTCCGTAACATTCGCAACCCTCTTTTGCGCAACACTCTTTTCACCCAATAAAAGCGGCCGTGTTTGTCGGCCGCTCAATCAGGTAAGCCATGAAACCGATACGTCTGCGCGCCGATGTCCTGGCCGGACTCACTACCTCGTTCGCCCTGTTGCCCGAATGCATTGCATTTGCGCTGGTGGCCCACCTCAATCCGCTGATGGGCCTGTACGGCGCCTTCATCATTTGTACGCTGACCGCGTTGTTCGGTGGCAGGCCTGGGATGGTCTCCGGTGCGGCAGGTTCGATGGCGGTGGTAATCGTTGCGCTGGTGGTGCAGCAAGGCGTGCAATATCTGCTGGCAACGGTGTTGCTGGGCGGTTTGATCATGATGGCGTTCGGGCTGTTGCGCCTGGGTAAACTGGTGCGAATGGTGCCGCACCCGGTGATGCTCGGCTTCGTCAACGGCCTGGCGATCATCATTGCGCTGGCGCAACTGGAGCATTTCAAGAGCGGTGAAGACTGGCTCAGCGGCACGCCGCTGTACCTGATGACCGGGCTTGTGCTGTTGACCATGGCTATCGTCTACATCTTGCCGCGCCTGACCCGTGCGGTGCCGCCGGCACTGGTGGCGATCCTCGGTGTTGGCCTGCTGGTGTATCTGCTCGGCCTGCCGACCCGCACCCTCGGTGACATGGCGCATATCGCTGGTGGCCTGCCGACCTTCGCGTTGCCGGACATCCCGTGGAACTTTGAAACCCTGCGCATCATCGCCCCCTACGCGATCCTGATGGCGCTGGTCGGCCTGCTGGAAACCCTGCTGACCCTCAACCTCACTGACGAAATCACCGAAACCCGTGGCTACCCGGATCGCGAATGCGTGGCGCTGGGTGCGGCGAACATGGTCTCCGGTGCCTTTGGTGGCATGGGCGGCTGCGCGATGATCGGCCAGACCGTGATCAACTTGAGCTCTGGCGGGCGCGGGCGTTTATCCGGCGTGGTGGCGGGCGTGCTGATCCTGTTGTTCATTCTGTTTCTGTCGCCGCTGATCGAGCGTATTCCGCTGGCGGCGCTGGTCGGCGTGATGTTCGTGGTCTCGCAGCAGACCTTCGCGTGGGCCTCGTTGCGGGTGGCGAACAAAGTGCCGCTCAACGATGTGCTGGTGATCATCGCTGTGACCATCATCACCGTGTTCACCGATCTGGCCACGGCGGTGCTGTGCGGGATCATCATCGCCGCGTTGAATTTTGCCTGGCAGCAGGCTCGCGAGTTGTACGCCGATCAGCACATGGAAGCCGACGGCAGCAAACTCTATCGCTTGCACGGCACGCTGTTTTTCGCCTCGGCGACGCCGTTCCTCAACCAGTTCGACCCGGCCAACGATCCGCAAAAAGTGACGCTGGATTGCCGGCATTTGAGCTTTGTCGATTACTCGGCGATTGCCGCGCTGAAAACCCTGCGTGAGCGTTACGAAAAGGCCGGCAAGCATTTGCAGGTGTTTCATCTGTCGGAACGCTGCAAGAAACTGCTCAAACGTGCCGGAGTGGAGCACCACTGATCAACAGTGGGAGCCAGCAACCTGGCTCCCACAGGGTTTTGTGTATCCAGGTTTCAGATTGCCGGGAAATCGATATCGGTCAACGCTGCATTGTTCAGGTAGTTGGTCAGTGTCTGTACCGCCACCAGCGCAATCACCTCAATTATTTTCGTGTCATCGATCCCGGCAGCGCGGGCGGCGGCAATCTGCTCATCGCTCAACTGACCTCGGCTTTCGGTGAGTTGATGGGCGAGGGCGGCGTAGGCATTGAGTTCGCCCTGACGCGCTGCGCCGATGTCCTGCGTCGATAGTCCGGCCTTGCTGGCAAACAGGGTGTGCGCCGCCAGGCAATAATCGCAACCGTTGACCTGCGAAGTGGCGAGGTAAACCGCTTCTTTCTCCTTGGCGCTCAGCGAGGTTTTACCGAGTATCGCGGAGGCTTGCAGGTAGGTCTCAAGCGCCACCGGGGCCTTGGCCAGTGTGGTGAACACGTTGGGCAGGAAGCCGATTTTCTTTTTTACGCCTTCGAGTACCGGGCGGGTGGCGTCGGTGGCGGTGTCGAGGCTGATAGCGTGGATGCGGCTCATGGTGATTCTCCGAAAGTCCGGTGCGAAGTGCACCGGCGATGGAGAGGATGTTAATGAGGGTGACTGGCGTATTGGCTGCAAATCGTCGAGGATATGCGACAGTTCGTCCAGATATGCCGTTGAGGAGTCGCCCATGGATCGCCTTTCCACGTTACTCAGTCATTTCGCTGTCCATGCCGGCACGTTTCACAGCGGCAACTTTTGCGGCGTCAGCGTTCACGACGGCGAGCCAAACGGGCATGTGCATCTGCTGCAGGCGGGGGAGTTGTTGCTCAAACCGGGCAATGAGCGTGAGATACGACTCGATGAACCGTCGCTGGTTTTTTTTCCCAGACCCTTTGCCCACCGAATGTTTGCCGACGAGTCCATGGACACGAGAGTGGTCTGCGCGACACTGACCTTTGACGGCGGCTCCGGAAACGCTCTGGCGGCCGCGCTGCCGGATTATCTGGTGCTCAAACTCACCGAGATCCCCGAGCTGGGCAATACCCTGGAGTGGCTGTTCAAGGAAGCTTTCGAAGGGCATTGCGGGCGCGTCGCCGTGATGGATCGGCTGTTCGAATTGCTGGTGATTCTGCTGTTGCGCCACCTCATCAGCAATCGTGACCAACAACCGGGGATGATGGCCGGGCTGGCCGATCCGCGTCTGTCTCGCACCTTGAACCTGATACACGAACAACCGGCAAAACCTTGGAGCGTGGCTGACCTGGCGACTGCTGCCAATCTGTCCCGCGCCGGATTTGCCGAGCAGTTTCGCCGCGTCGTCGGGCAGACTCCGGCCGATTACCTGCTGAGTTGGCGGGTCAGCCTCGCGCAGAAACGCCTGCGCGAGGGCAAACCGATTGCACTGATCGCCGAAGAGGTCGGTTACGAAAGTCCTTCGGCGCTGGCCCGGGCGTTTCGACGCAAGACCGGATCAAGCCCTCGGGAGTGGAAGGCCGGCACTTGAGCATTACCGGGCGAATTTCTTCGCCCCGGCCACACACACAATCACGCCCAGCGTCACCGCGAGCATGCCGATGCTGACTTGTTCATGCAGCAACGTCGCGGCCAGCGCCAAACCGAAAAACGGTTGCAGCAACTGCAACTGCCCCACTGCCGCGATCCCGCCCTGCGCCAGTGCGCGATACCAGAACACAAACCCGATCAACATGCTGAACAGCGACACGTAGGCCAGGCACAGCCACGCCGACAGGCTGATGTGATTGAGCGAGGCGGGCGCCAGCCACAGACTCAACAGTGCCATCACGGGTAACGACAACACCAATGCCCAGCAGATCACCTGCCAGCCGCCGAGGCTTCGCGACAGTTTTGCGCCTTCGGCATAACCCAGGCCGCACGCCAGAATCGCCGCGAGCATCAGCAAGTCACCGGTGGGCGAGGCGCTGATACCCTGGGATAGCGCGAAGCCCACCACGAAGGCACTGCCCAGAAGCGAAAAGCCCCAGAACACCGGTCGAGGCCGCTCACCGCCGCGCAGCACGGCGAACATCGCAGTAGACAGTGGCAGCAATCCTACAAAAACAATCGAATGCGCCGACGTGACGTGTTGCAACGCGAGTGCGGTCAACAGTGGAAACCCAAGCACCACACCCATGGCCACAATCAGCAACGACCGCCACTGAGTCGGTGCCGGTCGCCGCGCTCGAAACAACCACAGCCATGTCACCGCCAACAACCCGGCGATGGCGGCGCGCACCACGGTGAGAAACACCGGATCGAACTCCAGCACCGCCACCCGCGTGGCCGGCAGCGATCCGCTGAAGATCACCACGCCGATAAAACCGTTGATCCAGCCGCTGGTTTTTTCCACGGCCGGGTGAGTCAGGTTCGAAATCCGTTCCATGTTAAGGCACGCTCAAAGGTGGGGTTGCATTGCCGCCATGCTGGGGCCGAAAATCAGCACAATCAAAGAATTGTCATGGATACATTCCGACATGCCACGCTCGCGCTACAAGACCCTCGTTGACCTCTACGCCGCCGATATTCGCGCGGGCCGTTTGGCGCCCGGTACGCGATTGCCCACTCATCGAGAACTGGCCGCCAAAGAGGGGTTGGCGTTGGTCACGGCCTCGCGGGTGTACGCCGAACTGGAGGCGATGGGCCTGGTCAGCGGCGAGACCGGACGAGGGACGTTTGTGCGTGAAACGTCGTTATCGGCGGGGCTGGGCATTGATCAAAAGGACGTAGCGGTCGGCATGATCGACCTCAATTTCAATTACCCGTCGCTGCCCGGTCAGGCTGACCTGTTGCGCACTGCGCTGCGGCAATTGGCATTGTCCGGTGATCTCGAAGCGCTGCTGCGCTACCAACCCCACGCGGGTCGTCAACACGAACGCGCCTCTGTCGCTCGACACTTGCAAACCCGTGGCGTACAGGTCGACACCGAGCAAGTGCTGATCGTTAACGGTGCCCAGCAAGGTCTGGCGGTGACGTTGATGGCGCTGCTCAAACCGGGCGACGTGATCGCGGCGGATGCGCTGACCTATTCCGGGTTCAAGGTGTTGGCCGAGGCCCTGCATCTGGAAGTGGTGGCGATCCCGCTCGGCGATCAGGGGCCGGATCTTCAGGCGCTGGAAACGCTCTGTCGCAGCCGTTCGGTGCGCGCCGTCTACAGCATGCCGACCCTGCACAATCCGTTAGGGTGGGTGACGCCTCTTGAGCAGCGTGAGCAAATGGTCGCGATTGCCCGGCGGCATGATCTGACCATCATTGAAGATGCGGCCTACGCGTTTCTGGTGGAAAACCCACCGCGTGCGTTGGTCGACCTGGCGCCTGAGCGCACGGTGTACGTGTCGGGACTTTCCAAGAATATTGCCACGGGCCTGCGCGTCGGCTTTATCGCGGCGCCTGCGCCCAGGGTGCCGGCACTGGAGCGCATCATTCGCGCTACCACCTGGAACACGCCGGGCGTGATGACGGCGCTGGCCTGCGGCTGGCTCGACGACGGCACCGTCACACGGCTTGAAGAACAAAAACGCCAAGACGCCAAGGCGCGCCAGGCATTGGCCGCCGAGTGGCTCAAAGGGCTGACCTGCATCGGCCATCCGTCCTCGTACTTCCTGTGGCTCCCGCTGCCGGAAGACGTGCGCGCCGATCAAATGGTCGTCGAATTGATGCACGAACAGATTTCGGTCACCACCGCCGAGCCGTTTTCCGTGTCGACCCATGCGCCACACGCGATTCGCCTGGCATTGGGCTCGGTGGACATGGCGGTGTTGCGCCAGGCCTTGACCACTGTCAGAAAGGTCGTTGGCGCTTACCTGTGAAAACCAAAGTGCTACCCTTGCGCCGCCCGTCTTTTATGCCGACCCGGAACCCTAAATGAAAAACCGCGCGTCACTGTCTTCAGTTCTGATCCTCACGGCTGGCTTGCTCAGCACCACTGCCCACGCCGCAGGCGACCCTGAAGCCGGCGCAAAAATCTTCCCGCGCCTGTGTGGCGGCTGCCATCAGGTCGGCGAATCCGCTCGCCCGGGATTTGGCCCACAGCTCAACGGCATCATCGGTCGACCGGCCGGGACGTCGGCGAATTACGTGTATTCCGAAGCAATGAAGAACTCAGGGGTGACCTGGGATCACGAAACACTGAAGGCTTACCTGAAAGATCCCAAGGGCGTGGTGCCGGGCACGCGGATGATTTTCTGGGGGCTGAGCGACGAGGAAAAACTCGAAAATCTGCTGGCGTATCTGCAGATGTTTTCCCCGGTAGGCGCTGCCCAGTGAAACCAGGCAACGCCTACGGTTGTGTCGGCGTTGCACTGTAACCGTGGCTGGCCACTTGATTACGACCCGCCGCTTTGGCCTGATACAACTGCTGATCCGCGCGCTTGATCAGATTGCCGGGGCTGTTGTCCGCCGGGTCAGCCAACCCGACACCAACGCTGACCGTCACCTGCCCGGCGGTGGCGAAATCAGCCTCGGCAACTGCAGCGCGGATCTTCTCGGCGACCCTCTCAGGCGTGTCGGGCATGCTGATTTCCGGCAGCAGTACGGCGAATTCCTCACCGCCGTAACGTGCCACGAAGTCGGTGGTGCGCAGGCTGGTCTGAATCAATTGCGCCAATTGTTGCAGCACTTCGTCGCCGACCGCATGACCGTGGGTGTCATTGATGCGTTTGAAGTGGTCGGCGTCGATCAGCAGTAACGCGAACGGCCGCCCCGTGCGCCGGAACAGCAGGCTGTATTCGGTGAGTTTTTCGTCGAAACGGCGACGGTTGAAGACGCCGGTCAGGGCGTCGTGAGTCGCGAGGTTCAGCAACTCGGCGTTGGCCTGCATGAGGTCGGCGGTGCGTTGTGCCACGGTGGCTTCGAGCGTGGCGTTGGCTTGCTGCAGTTCGCGCTCTTTGCCGAGCAGCGAATGGGTCATCGCCTCGATTGACTGGCCGAGCTGGGCAATTTCCCGAACCGGATGTTGAAGAGGGAAGTGCGCGCCGGGCTGGTTGTCCTGTACCTGTTTGGCCGAGCGCGCGAGTTGCTCGATCGGACGGCTCAGATACAGCGCCAGGTAATACGCCACCACACCAAATATCACGGCTGCGAAAACCCCAAGAATCAACAGCTTATAGAGCAGCAGGTGTGCCGGTTGCAGTGCGGTTTCCAGTGGCTGACGTAAGGCAATCGACCACGACAGTTCCGTGGTTGATGGCGTGGGCACGGTGACCATGCTGGTCAGATAACCGTTACCGACGGACCATCCGCTCGACTTCGAATCGTTCGTTGCCAGTTGCTGGCCCATCAGGGCTTCGGGATACAAGACCTTCCCGTCGTTATCGATGATCAGCGCCTCAATGTCCGGCGAAGCGTTCTTGTGCGAAAACGCCGCCGATTCGACGATACGCGTGATCCAGCTCCAGTGAGCGTGGGCGCCGAGCACGCCAATCACCTGGCCCTCGGCATTGTGGATGGGAGCGGCAAAATCGATAAAACGCAGCGGTTCGCCGTTTGGCATGCCCGGGAGTAACTTGGCCAGCAGCACGGCTTCATGGGGATCACCGGTGTATTGGCCACGTAACCCGGCCTGAAACCACGGTCGTTGCTGCACCGATTGACCGACCAACAGCCCATTCACGGCTTGATGTACGCGACCCTCGGCGTCGGTTACGCCCATCCACGCGTACTCGGTACGCGCCTGAGTGCGCAACTGCATCGACTTCAGAATCGCCGGGTTATCGAGATCGCCACGCTCCAGATGAGGCGCCCGGCTGAGCATATAAACCTCAAGCTGGCGCTCGCGCAGTTGTTCGCCGAGCGACGTGGCCGCCGACCGCGCAGTATTGAGCAGCGCATTACCGCTGGCCTGTTTCATCTGTTCGGTGGCGATGTGCCCGACATAAAAGCCGACACTCAACAACGTCAGCAGGGACAAACCGGTAAACCAAAGGGTGAGGTGGCTACGCAGACTGGCTTTGAGCATGAGCGATGTCTGTCTTTGTGTGAGTGGCGCCATGGTATGCGACATCGTCGATGGGCTGCCAGCGATGTGGTTGATGAAACGTGCCGAAACAGTGGACGCAAAAAAGCCCGGCTGATCAGGCCGGGCTCTTCGATGGGACAGTGGTGGCGCCAGTGATTCATGCAACGCGGCGTTCGATCAGACGATCCGAGCCACCCTCGGCAACGCGGCGTTCGATCAGACGATCCGAGCCACCCTCGGCAACACGGCGTTCGATCAGACGATCCGAGCCCCCTTCAGCGACACGACTTTCAATCAACCGATCCGAGCCGCCTTCAGCGACCAGGGTGTGAACGGGAGTGGCGGCAAAAGCGTTAACTGCGAAAACCGAGAAAGCGAGACTGAGAAGGGTTTGGCGTTTCATGATCGTGTGCTCCGAGGTGTATTGGGTTTGTCTGGAGCCGATGTTACGCCGCGGATTTTTTATGAGAACTTCATTGACGTGATGGTGACTATCGATGCCAGCGATGTCTGCCCGAACCCCGTCCTACGGGGCTATTGCCCGAATACACAACTCCCCGGTTGCGCGGGTCAGCGCCAACGCATGCAACGCGTCATGGGTCAGACCGCTGCGCGCCTTGGCGAGCCAGGCCGGGCAACTGGAATCATGACGATAAGGCGCAAAGTCGGCATATTGCTGCAGCAGACGGGTTTGCAGTTCATCCAGACGCGGGCGAATCTGCTTGCCCAGATCCGGGCGCGGCGTGTTCGGCGCGGCACCGGCCGCTTGCCATTGGGCCAGCAAACCGTATTGCACCAGTTTGTTGGCTTCCATTTGCGCGGCAATCAACTGCGAGACATCTTCCGGATCGAGCTTGCGCTCGCTGGCCAGCGTGCGGGCATTGGCGATGACCTGCGCTTCCCGTGGACTGTCCTGAATCGGTTTGCCGCTGTCCCACTTGGTCAAAGCGACGAGATCGCCGATATTCAGGCGTTCGTTCAGTGTCAGCAGCAACGGTTGCAAGGACTCAGGAGCTGGCGTCGATGTAGCAGCGTGAGAAGTGCCAGCGAGTAAGGCTAGGCCAGTGCTGATCAGCAGCTTTCGAAAGGGGGGCATGAACAGAACCTCAATGGATGACATTAACGGGTTGTTGTTTACCACAACTGCGAACCGACACATAACAGACCCATGCCCGTTACACAGACAAGGTGCGCAAGAATCAACACTGACTGAAATGTTAATTGCACCCCGCACCCAACTCACCGAAGCTATCCTCAATCAGCCTTCCCGCCGTCGAGATGGACCTCATTTAATGCAAACCCCCACCGCCACCAAACCCCTCTGGCAAACCTACCTGCTGTTCCTTGCGCCGATGGTGCTGTCCAACTTCCTGCAATCGATGTCGGGCACGATCAACAGCATCTACATCGGTCAGATGCTGGGCACCCAGGCGCTGGCGGCGGTGTCGGGCATGTTTCCCGTGGTGTTCTTTTTTATCGCTCTGGTGATTGGCCTGGGTGCGGGCGCGGGGGTGTTGATCGGTCAGGCATGGGGGGCGCGCGAATCGCACATGGTCAAGGCGATTGCCGGGGCAACGCTGTTGCTTGGGGTGTTGATTGGTCTGGTGGCAGCGGTGTTGGGCAGTGTGTTTGCGCGGCAGGCGTTGACGGGGTTGGGCACGCCCGCCGACGTGCTGGACGATGCGGTGGCGTATGCCCATGTGATGATGTGGATTTTGCCGTCGCTGCTGGCCTTTGTGCTGTTCACGCAGTTGTTGCGCGGGGTGAGCGACACGGTTTCGCCACTGCTGGCACTGATGGTGTCGACCTGTGTGGGGCTTGCGCTGACACCGGCGTTGATTCGTGGCTGGTTCGGCTTGCCGCAACTGGGCATCCAGAGTGCAGCGTTTGCGGGGCTCGCCGGCAACCTGTCGGCGATGGCGTGGCTTGCATGGCGGCTGATCCGCAAGGGTCATCCATTGGCGCCCGATCGCGAGTTCTTTAAAGCGCTGCGCCTGGACGGGGTGATTCTTGGCAAGGTCCTGCGTATCGGCCTGCCGACCGGCGTGCAGATGATCGTGCTGTCGCTGTCGGAACTGGTGATTCTGGCGCTGGTCAACCAGCACGGCTCGCAAGCGACGGCGGCGTATGGCGCGGTGACGCAGATCGTCAACTATGTGCAGTTCCCGGCGTTGTCGATTGCGATCACCGCTTCGATCCTGGGCGCACAGGCCATCGGGGCCGGGCGGCTGGAGCGCATGGGGCCGATCCTGCGCACGGGGCTGTTGATCAATGTGTGCCTGACCGGTGGCCTGATTGTGCTGGGCTATGTGCTGTCGCACTGGTTGCTGGGGTTATTCCTCACCGACGACTCGACCCGAGCAATGGCTGAACACCTGTTGCACATCATGTTGTGGAGCCTGTTGGTGTTCGGTTTCCAGGCAATCATCGGCGGGATCATGCGCGCCAGTGGCACGGTGTTGGTGCCGGTGGTGATTGCGATTGTCTGCGTGGTGGGCGTGCAATTGCCGGCGGCGTATTGGCTGGACGGGCACTTTGGCTTGCAGGGTGTGTGGATGGCGTTTCCGGTGGCGTATCTGGGCATGCTGGTGTTGCAGACGTTGTATTACAAACTGGTCTGGCGGCATCAGAAGATTGAACGCCTGGTCTAGTGGTTGGCATAACCGCCCGTTGTTTGCTTAAGTCAACCGAGTCCCTCGACGGCAAGCGCTGCCCGGAGAACCCCATGTCGATCCGATTGCTGTTGGCCGCTGTGTTGTCCCTCTGCGCTGTACCCGCCGCGCGCGCTGTCGAGTACACCCGGGTCAACACGCATGCCAGTCAGATCAGCTTCACCTACAGCCAGATGGGCTCGCCGATGTACGGGACCTTCGGCCAGTTCGACGCGACGCTGGACTTCGATACCGACAACCCCGCCAGCGCTCACACCTTCTTGCGCATCTACCTGAAGAGCATTGATGCCGGCAGCGAAGATGCCAATACCGAGCTGGTCAAATCGGCATGGTTCGACACCGGGAAATTCCCGGTGGCGGTGTTCGAATCGGGTCGCGTCAGCCAGGTTTCCGACAATCACTACCTGATCGACGGCAAACTCACCCTCAAGGGCATCACCCGCGAAGTGCAGGTGCCGGTGCAATTGAAATCAGGCAGCAATATCGGCATTTTCGACGGTGCATTGCTGCTCAAACGTGATGAGTTCGGCCTCGGCGCGGGGGAGTGGGCGGACACCTTTGTGTCCAGGGACATCGCTATCAAGTTCAAGATCGTGGCACCACAGCGCTGAGGTGCAGGCATGTCCTTTCAGTGGCTGCCAAACAACTGGCGGATCAGGTTGGGGGTGCTGCCGGTCCAGCGCTTGAATGAGCGGCGAAAGTTTGCCGCATCACTGAAACTCAGGTACTCGGCCACTTCCTCGTTGCTCATGCCTTTGACCTGATACAGGTACAGCGCGACGTGTTTGCGCACCAGGTCCACTTGTTGCTGGAACCCGGTGTTGTGTTTTTGCAGCTTGCGCTTGAGGGTGGCCGGGCTCATGGCGAAAACCTGTGCGGCTTGTTCCAGGCTTGGTGGCTGACGGACGTGATCCTGCAAGTGGCGATACAGGCAATCGGTGAAGCTTTCGGTAAAGCCCAATTGCTCGATCTGTCGCAAGGCTTCCTGGCGGGCGACCTGACCGGCCGTCGCCGATGCTCCCGGCCATGGCCGGGCGAGAAATTCCCGCGGAATGCGCATCAGATCCAGCGGTCGCTTGAACTGCGTGTGCTCGCCCAGGTGCACCCAATATTGCTCGACATAACGCGGTTCAGCGTGACTGAAACTGCATTCCCATGGCAGGCGTTGGCCGCTGAGCCACTGACTCATGGCCACCAGCGAAGTCATGCCTGCTTCCAGCAGAAACCGCCATTGCTCGCCGGCGCCGCAGCTGTCCAGCCAGTAGATGTAGGCAAAGCTGTCATCGAGTAACAGGCGCGGCGTCATCAATGGACTGAGCAGGGCCTGTTGCTGCACCAGTGTGTCAAGCGCTTGATGCAGGTTTTGTGCGTGGCGCAACGCATGGCTGGCGGCCCCGTAGTGCCCGGGCAGCAAGCGTTGACCGAACAGGAAACTGCTGTCATCGGCGTCGAGCAAACGGCGACTGTTACCGATCAGACCGAGAAACTGCTGCGCACTGAGGCGAGTCTGGCCGGCCAGAATGTCTTCGTGAAACAGCCCCGTGCCGCGTAGCAGCCGATGGCTGTCGATGTCCCGCGAGAGCGCCAGGTCGATCAGCGTTGCGGGTTGGTAATGCCCGGGAATGAAACGACTGTCGGTTTCGTACCAATTGGTTTTGACGGTCATGGTTGGCCTCAGGCGCTTTTGGCCAGCGGCGACTTGGCGCGTGCCAGCGCCAGGTTCAAGCGTTTGAGCAGCACTTCAGGCGTTTCCTCCAAAGCCATCACCACCGCTGTGCTGGCCGACAGTTGCAAGCGTTCGCCATGTTGCCGGGTCTTGTGCGCCAGGGCCTGCACGCTGAGTTGCAGTTCTTGCGCCAGCAGTTGCGCCTGACGCTCGCCGGTATTGGGTAGCAACACCACAAAACGGTCGCCGGCCAGACGACACAGCAGATCCTGACGGCGCAGGTTCAGCAGCAGCAAATGGCTGAGGGCTTGCAACACGGCATCGCCTTCGACATGCCCGTAGGCCTGATTGATCGCGGCGAAGTTATCCAGGTCGAGCACCAGCAACGACAGTGGTTGTTGCTGCACGAGGCTCTCGGCGAGGCTGGCAGTCAGTTGCCGTTTCAGGTAATCGGCGCTGCCCAGCGGAGTGAGTTTGTCGAACAGCCGATGCTCACGGAACAGTCGCTCGCGTTTCTCCATCTGCGCGCTGATTGCCAGTTGCTCACGGTGCCAGTGATAGATGCCGATGGTCAGCAGGATCATGCCCACGGGCATCGGCCCGGATTCGAGCCAGTGATCCCAAGTGATGCTGGCGGGCAGACGGATGAACTCGTCGAGCCAGTCGATCCACCAGGAAAAGAAAATGCAGCTCAGGCCCAGTGCCAGGTAGTTCGTGACCCGTCCGGCCGGGCGGCTTTTCAGCACTAGCCCCAGCCAGACCAGTGCCAGCAGCGCCGAACCGCCTTCGCCGATGATGTCCAGCCAGACCCACTCTCTGGACGATTTGAGCTCCCCGCACGCCAGAAGCAGGAGTAACCCGAGGTTGGCCGTCAGCAGCAGTGCGGCGAGTTTCCAACGGTGGGGTTTGAGCACTGAGAACATGGCCGCGATCCTTTGGCGAAAAAGCAATGCGCGCCAGCACAGCAGATGTTTGTGACAGCCGGGTGACGGTGGCGGGAGGTCGAATCAGCTCACTGAGGCAGGTGAATTTTTTCAAAAACACCTCCGGCCCTGTGGGAGCGGGCTTGCTCGCGAAGGCTTCGAGTCAGTCAACGCATCGCGCCATGACACACCGCCTTCGCGAGCAAGCCCACTGCCACAGAGAGAAGTCGTGTGCGCAAGAGGTCATTTCAGCTCATTTGTCGCGGTGAATGCCGGCAAACCCCCGGTTTACAGGGTCCTTCGCCCAACCCTGTCACAGAAGCGTCATGCCTCATCCCTAGCTTGCCCTTCCAGTTGCCGGGCCACTTGCCTGGCCTGACCGGACTCTTATGGGGGAGGACACACATGTACCAGCGCAGCAGTTATCCGCGCAGCGGCACCGTCGGGCTCTTCAGTTTCACCCTGACCGCTTTGGCCATGGCGATGACCAGCGAGCGCTTGCACGCTGCCGATGCCAGCGCCAATGTCGAACACGTCGAAGTGGTCGGCCAGGCGGCGAGCATCGACTCGGCGCTCAAGCAACAGCGTCGTTCCGACAATATCGAAAGCGTGGTGCATGCCGACGGCGTAGCGCAGTTGCCGGACGAGAACGTTGCCGAGGCGGTGCAGCGCTTGCCGGGCATCAGCGTTGAACGTGATCAGGGCGAAGGGCGCTTTGTCAGCGTGCGCGGCCTGGGGCCGGACCTGAACAGCGTGACCATCAACGGCACGCTGGTGCCATCCCCGCAAAGCGAACGCCGCGCCGTGGCCCTCGACGTCTTGCCTTCAGAGTTGGTGCAGTCGCTGTCCGTCATCAAGACCCTGACCCCGGACATGGACGCCAACTCGCTGGGTGGCACGGTCGATGTCAAAAGTCTTTCGGCGTTCGATCACAAAGGCTTGTTCTACACCGGCAGTACCGAGGCCAGCTATGACAAGAACACCCACCAGACCAGCCCCAAGTTCTCCGGCGCGGTCAGCGACCGATTCAGCCTCGGCGATGGCATCGACAACTTCGGTGTCGCCGCTGCGCTGAGTTGGCAAAAGCGCGATTTCGGCTCGGATAACGTCGAAACCGGCGGCGCCTGGGATTTTGCGCGCGGTGCGCAATTGGAAGAGTTCGAACAGCGTGACTACGACATCAGTCGCGAACGCACCGGCGGCGGCCTGAACTTCGATTACAAACCCGACGACCTCAGCAGCTATTACCTGCGCACGCTGTACAGCCGCTATAAGGACAGCGAGACACGCAACTCCACCAGCATCGAGTTTGCCGACCCGCAGGCTGCCGGCGTACTGGGCGATGCCGAAGGCAAACGCAAACTCAAGCAGCGCGAGGAGACCCAGGAAATTCAGTCTTACGTGTTCGGTGGCGAACGCATGATCGGTCTGTGGACGCTCAGCGGTCAGGCCGGCTACAGCCGTTCCAGCGAAGACAGCCCGGGCCACATCGCCAACGCGGCGTTCGAGGGCAATGACGATTTTGCCAACAGCGGTTTTTACAGCAACGACAAGCCGCGCCCGATCCTCGGTGAGGATTTCTACAACGCCAATCATTTCACGCTCGACAAGGTCGACTGGGAAAAGCAGAACACCACGGACACCGAGAAGAACCTGCGTCTGGATCTGGCCCGGGACTATGACTTGAGCGGTTATGCGTCTCAGGTCAAATTCGGCGGCAAAGTCAGCCGTCGTAACAAGGACAACGACCTCGATGCCTGGGTCTACAAAGACTTCGATGGGCTCGGTTTCAGCGACGATGCACTCAACCTCAGCCGCTTCACCAAGGGCTCGGTGGATTATCGTCTCGGCCAGTTCGGGCCGGGGATCAGCACCCGTGCAATCAAAAACCTGATCGGCGGGCTGAACCCAGACGACTTCTATGACGAGACCGAATCAACGGTCAACGACTTCAAGATGAGCGAGGACATCAACGCCGGTTACCTGATGAACACGATCGATATCGATGATTGGCGGTTCATCGCCGGCCTGCGCTATGAGGGCACCGAGTTCGAAGCCAAAGGCACCGGGGCCACCGACGGTGACTTCCAGGCCACCGAGACCAAACGCCGTTATCACCACTGGTTGCCCGGCCTGCATGCGCGCTATCAACTGGATAAAAACACCCAGGTGCGTGCGGCATGGACCAAGTCCGTGGTGCGTCCGACGTTCGGCCAGCTCGCCCCGGGGTTTGTCATCGATGACGATGAAGCCACGTTCGGTAACCCGGATCTGAAACCGCTGGAGTCGAGCAACCTTGACCTGGGTATCGAGCACTACATGGGCCATGCCGGCACGGTGTCGGCGTTCGTGTTCTACAAAGACATCAAGCACTTCGTCTACAACACGGATCTGGCCGGCTCGGGTGCCTGGGCCAGCTTCTCCGAAGCCCACAGCTTTGCCAACGGCGACAGCGCCAGACTCTATGGCCTGGAGTTGGCGTACTCGCAGAAATTCGATTGGTTGCCGGCACCTTGGAACGGTCTGTTACTGGGGGCCAACACCACCTTCAGCCGCTCGGATGCCGAGATCGAAGGCTTCGACGCCGCGAGTGGTCGTCACCGCAAACGCAGCATCGATCTGCCCAGCCAGTCCGACACGGTCGGCAACCTGATGCTCGGCTGGGAAAACGACAAGGTCAGCCTGCGCCTGTCGGCCAACTACAAATCCGATTACCTCTACGAATTGGCTTCGATCAATGACAAGGCGCATGACCTGCACGTTGATGCGCAGACCTTCGTCGACTTCAGCGCACGTTATTCACTGACGAAGGACCTGCAACTGAGTTTCGAGGCGCAAAACCTCACCGATCAGCCGTATTTCGTTTCCACCGGCAACCGTTCCTACAACGGCCAATACGAAGAATACGGCCCGACCTACAAGCTCGGCCTGACCTTCACCCACTTTTAATCCCCGGATGGCGGCCGGGTGCCGCCGTCGATCCACGCACGACAAGGATTCTGCGGTTCATGAGTATTTCTTTGCGACATAAACGCTGGCGACTGGGCGCACTGATCGCCCTGACCGCGAGCCAAGCGCTGGCCGCCACGCCGAGCCTGACACTCACTCCGTGGGCGCCGACACTCAAACTCCAAGCCTTGGGTTTTTTGCCGGGCGACGCACGGCTTGGCGTCAGTCTCACTGAAGGCTTGTTGGTGCTTGATGGCCAAGGCGCTGAACTGGCGCGTTTGCCCGGTTCTTTCAGCGGGTTGGACAGCCGCGCAGACGAACATCACGTCTGGGTCGCCAGCGTCGACAACGCCAGTCAGCGAGCGCTGGTAGTCAGCCTTGATCCGGCCCAACGGCAATGGGGCACGCCGCTGTACCTGCCGACCCGAGACTTCGCGGTCAACGGTTTGTGCCTGTACCGCGACAGCGCCGACAACCTGTTTGTGTTTCTGGTTGGCGAGGAGGGCAAGGGCGAGCAATGGCTGGTGGGTAACGGCGTCACGCTCAACACCCGGGCGCAACGTGTGCGGGGGCTGCCCCTGCCGCCGTCGGCGCAGTTTTGCCAGGTCGATGATGCTGCCGAGCAATTGGTGGTCAACGAAGAGAACGTCGGTTGGTGGGCGTATCCGGCCCATGCCGAAGCCGACGTGCAGCGCTCACCGGTCGCCCTGCGAGAACCGTTCGGCCAGATCAAAGGCGAGGCGGGTGCCATGGCGTTGGTAGCGGGTGGCATTATCGGCCTGGACCCGAAAGCCGCGCAGTTGCACCTCTACCAGCAACAGGCGCAGGGCTGGTCGGCACAAGCGACGTTGCCGTTGTCGGGCTTGAAGGAGCCGGAAAATCTGGCCGTGCGCCAAACTGCCAAAGGTCTGCAAGTGCTGATCCGCGACGATGACGATGGACGCGCCTATCAAGGCCATCTCGACTGGCAAGCCACGCCGGTTGCGTTGCCACCGAAGCTGCCCGATGTCGCGGCGCAGGTGCAGAGCGATCCGGTCGCACGTCAGGGCGATGCGGCAGATGACCCGGCCATTTGGGTGCATCCGCAGCAGCCATCGCTGAGTCGCGTATTGGGCACCAATAAAAAACAGGGTCTGCTGGTGTATGACCTGCAAGGCAAGCAGGTACAGGAGTTGCCGGTCGGACGTCTGAACAACGTCGATGTGCGCCCCCACTTCAAACTCGGCGCGCTAACGGTCGATCTGGCCGTGGCCAGCCATCGCGATCACAACAGCCTCAGCCTGTTCGCCATCGACCGCCAAAGCGGCGAGTTGCGCGATATCGGCGAAGTGCCCACACCGTTGAACGACATTTACGGCCTCTGCCTGTTTCAACCGGCCAGCGGTGAGATCTACGCCATCGCCAACGACAAGGACGGCACCTTCCTGCAATACCGCCTCGACGCTGCGAACGGCCAGGTTCAGGGCGAGTTGGTGCGCCGCTTCAAGGTCGACAGTCAGCCCGAGGGTTGCGTCGCCGACGATCAGCGCCAGCGCCTGTTTATCGGCGAAGAG
The DNA here is from genome assembly GCF_044743485.1 of Pseudomonas sp. NPDC087614. Classification (NCBI taxonomy): domain Bacteria; kingdom Pseudomonadati; phylum Pseudomonadota; class Gammaproteobacteria; order Pseudomonadales; family Pseudomonadaceae; genus Pseudomonas; species Pseudomonas sp. NPDC087614. Next base: position 44,129 of record NZ_JBIUWN010000013.1, read on the forward strand.
GATGTCGGTGTCTGGGCGGTAGACGCCCGCGCTGATCAGCCGGCGACCCTCACCAGTGTGATCAAGGTCGGTGGGCTGCTGCACGCGGATGTCGAAGGTCTGGCGCTCTATCAGAGTCTGGCGCGGGACTATCTGGTGGTGTCCAGCCAGGGCAACGACAGCTATCTGGTGCTGGATGCCGAGCCGCCGTTTGCTGTGCAGGGTGCATTGCGCGTCGGGCTCAACGCGGCGGCGGGCATTGACGGGGCGTCGGAAACCGATGGCCTGGAAGTGACGTCGGTCAACCTCGGTGGGCCATGGAGCCAAGGCATGTTGGTGGTGCAGGACGGTCGCAAACGGATGCCCGAGCAAAGCCAGAACTTCAAGTTCGTGCCGTGGGCCGAGGTCAGCAAAGCGCTGAAATTACCCTGATCCGTCATCAACCGGTCATCACTTTTTCATCGAATAACGGCGCGGTCGTTGCTCCGGCAACACCGGCCATCGCTCACAAGGAGTTTCACCATGCAGGCCACGCTCGAACACATGACTATCTGGGGACTGATCAGCGACGCCAGTCTTCTGGTTAAAGCCGTGATGCTGACGCTGTTGCTGGCATCGGTACTCAGTTGGTACCTGATCATTCAGCGCAGCCGCGTGCTGCAGCGGCGCGACCGCCAGTTGAACGGTTTCATCCAGCGCTTTCGCCAGGCCCCCGAACTGTTGCCGCTGTACCGCGAAACGGCGCAGGTTCAGGAGGCCGAGGCCGGCATCGAGCCCATCTTCAATGCCGGGTTCGCCGAGTTTCGTCACCTCAATCAGCACGCGGGCAGCCATGCCGATGCGGTGCAGGAAGGGGTCGAGCGCGCGCTGCATGTCGCGATCAGTGAGCAGGAATTGCAACTGGAAAAGGGTTTGCAGTTTCTCGCCACGGTCGGTTCGGTCAGCCCTTACATCGGTTTGTTCGGCACCGTGTGGGGGATCATGAATTCGTTTCTCGGTTTGTCTCAGGTGCAGCAGGCCACGTTGTCGACGGTCGCGCCGGGTATCGCCGAAGCGTTGATCGCGACGGCCATCGGCCTGTTTGCGGCGATCCCGGCGGTCATCGCTTACAACCGTTTTGCCGCACGTAGCCAAACGCTGCTGACGCGTTACAACGCCTTTGGCAACGAATTGCAAGTGCGTCTGCATCGCCAGTTGCACGGTGCGCCAATGAATCTCGCCGCTGCGGCCTGAACAGGAGAAACACGATGTTAGTCAGGCCGCAACGCAAGCACGGACCCAAAGCTGAAATGAACGTGGTGCCATACATCGACGTGATGTTAGTGCTGTTGGTGATTTTCATGGTGACCGCGCCGATGCTGACTCAAGGTGTGAAAGTCGAGTTGCCGAAGATCGCCAGTGAAGCCTTGGCCAACGACACGCGCCAGCCGATTCTGACGCTGTCGGTGAAAGCTGAGGGCGGCTACTTCTGGAACCTGGGTGGCGAACTCGATACGCAGCACCAGACCGACAGCGCCGTGGCACTCGACGAGATGCGCGCCAAGGTCGAACAGATTGTCGCGCAACGCCCGGATACGCAGGTCTATATCCGCGCTGACAAGGACGCCGGTTACGGCAGCGTCGTGGCCGCCATGGCCGCGTTGCAGCAGGGCGGCGTGAGCAATCTCGGGCTGGTGACCGAGGCCCCGCAATGACGGTGACGACCCCGCACAGTCCGGCAACGATTGCCGCGCCGATGCCGCGCAACGACTTCTGGCAACACAGCCTCGCAGCGACGCTGGCGGTTGCCTTGCACGCAATGGTACTGGTGTTGTTGATCAGCGCCTGGTCGCCGTCCGCCCCGGCGGTCAAACCGCCACGGGTGTTGACCACGCAACTGGTGATGGTTGCGCTGTCAGTCGCACAACCTCCTGAGCCTGAACCGACGCCGGCGCCCGTCATTGAGCCGCAGGCGACTGCGCCGGTCGAACCCGTCAAGCCTAAGGCCGAGCCGGCACCTCAAACGCAAAAAATCGAGCAGGCCGCCTTGGCGCGCAAGCGGGTAGAAGAGCGCAAGCGCGAACAACTGGCCGAGCAACAGCGCGAGCAACTGCAGGCGCGCAAGCGTGCAGATGACGCCGCGCAACAACGTCTGGCACAACAACAGGCCGCGCAACAACAAGCGCGTCAGGCGCAACAGGCCGAACACGCTCGCCAGCAGGCCCTCGCCGACAGCCGCCAATACTTGCCGCTGAGCAAAGAGGCGCCAGAGTATCCAGAGCGCGCCCTGGACAAAAACATCCAGGGTGATTGTTCGGTGCAATACACCGTCAACCCGCAAGGTCGGGTGGAAAACGCCAAGGTGCTCGACGGCTGCCATCCGTTGTTCATTCGCCCGTCACTGGCGGCGGCGCAAACCTTCCGGTATCAGCCGCGGATCATTGACGGCGTCGCCGTGTCGGTGCCGGCGGTACGCAATACCTTTCATTACCGGATCAAGTGAGTGGGGCGGCGTCATCCCGGTGACTGACGCCGCTCCTCAACGATCAATACGCCCGCCAGTGACCCGGTATCCAGCGCCATTGATGACCGCCCCAACGATAGTGACCGGCGACCCAGTGATAACCCGGCGCCGGCATGACCGGCACCACTTCTACCAGCGGCGGTGGCCGATGCGGTCGGGGGGGCGCGACGACACAGCCCGAGAGGGTAATGGCCACCAGTGTGAAGGCAAGCAGGGATTTAACGGTTTTCGACATGATGGTGTTCCCGCAAAGTGATCGGTTCAGGCGCGTGGCAATCAACGCACCCAGTGCCCTTCAACCCACAACCCGTTCGACCCTCGTGCCTGCCAGAGCCAATGGCCACAGCCGCCAGGTTTATTGCCATTTGGACAGGGAACGCAAAACTCTCAGGACAACGCCTCAAGGCCTGCGCAGGGAGTGAGCGCAGTTGAAGAATTGGACGCTGTAACGGCAAAAAATCCCGTTTGGGCTAGATGAAATTTTTGTCAGGAAGGCTTTGCTGGGGGGCCTGTTGGATGGGCGCTGAACACGTTGGCCTCTACGCGAGCAAGCCCGCACACAGGAGAGATGCGCTCGAATGTGTGCGGGCTTGCTCGCGAAAGCGCCGGTTCAGTCAGCACAGATACAGGCTGAGCGGACGCGCAAGGTATGATGTCGCGGTTTTCCGCCGGAGTTCACCCGCCATGCCACGCATCACCCACTACAAAACCCCATGCCCTGAGGGCATCAACAGCCAGATTCTGCAAATGGTTGTCGACTACCTGACCGACATCAGCGCCGTGGGCCTGGGCCCGAGCAACCTGCTGTACAACGTCTATCAGTATGCGGTCGGTTATGAGGTGCATCTGTATCTGGAAGCGTTGAATGGCGAGAAGGGCACCGAGGTGGAACTGCTGGTTGCCACCGATGAGCACGACCCGGAGCAGGTGATCGGTTTCCTCTTGTACCTGCCGGTGCAGGGCGACTGGCAAGCGTGCAGCGTCGCCTACATGGCCGTGCGCGAAGGTCATCGGCGTCAGGGCGTGGCGCGGGCCATGATCGGTGAAATGGTCGGGCGTTATCCCCACGCCGAACTGGCTTGCAGCATCGGCAAGGTCCCGTATTTCGAAGCGCTGGGCTTTGAGGTGATCGGTCAGCGCGAGACGCAAGTGCTGATGAGTACGCGGCATTACCGCAGCAACGGCTTGCATGGGTTCATCGACACCATGCCGATCTACCGTTCGCTGGAGGTGCAGCAGATCCACACCTACCTGCTACAGAAAAACGGCAAGCGCGCCATGCTCGACGCCGAGAAACAGCGCGATCGGCATCTGGATCAAACCATCCGTCATACCGAGGAATTTGTTCGTCAGCGGTTGACCGTGCACTGATCGCGGCGACTCGAAGTCTTTGCTCCCTCGGATTTGGGAGGTGTCAGTCGATGCGCCGGAAGACCAGGGCCTTCAGGCCACTTTCAGGGTCGATATCCGGGAATTCCGGCGGATTCTCCAGGCGTTTTTCAAAGCGCAGACTCGGCGCTTGCTGCGTAACCCCGTCAATCAGAAAGTCCGAACCCAACGACGGATCGTTCATGCACGCCAGCACTGTGCCTTGCGCGCTCAGCAGTTCCGGCAAGCGTCGCAGCACGCGCTGGTAATCCTTGGTCAGCAAGAAACTGCCTTTCTGGAATGACGGCGGATCGATGATCACCAGATCGTAAGGGCCGCTGTTGATTACTTTGCCCCAGGACTTGAACAGGTCGTGGCCGAGAAAAGTGACGTTGCTCACATCATGGCCGTTGAGCCGATGATTGTCGCGGCCGCGGCTCAGCGCGGCGCGGGACATGTCGAGGTTGACCACATGGCTGGCGCCACCCTCAATGGCCGCCACGGAGAAACCGCAGGTGTAGGCGAACAGATTCAGCACCCGCTTGCCCGCCGCCTGGTCGCGTACCCAGTCACGCCCGTAACGCATGTCGAGAAACAGCCCGGCGTTTTGCTTGCGCCCCAGATCGACGCGGTACTGCAAACCGCCCTCGACGATGGTCATTTCGTCGAGCTCATCGCCCAGCAGCCATTCGGCGGTGCTTTGTGGCAAGTAGCGATGCTGGATCAGCAACGTGTGCGCGCCGCATTGCTGCCACTCGCTCGAACCGCTGATGTCCAGCAGCAACCCCTTGAGGTTTTCCAGTTGTTCAGGCTCCGGCTCCTTGAACAGCGACACCAGCACCACGCCTTGCAGCCAGTCCACGGTGAGCTGTTCCAGCCCCGGCCAGCAACGCCCGCGCCCATGAAAAAGGCGACGGGTCTCGCTGGGTGCCGCCGCCAGTGCAGGCAGCAAATGGGCGTGGAGGGTGGCGAGGGCTTGAGGGTTCATCAGTCACGGTCGGCCAGCAAAAGGGCCGGCATTTTAACCACAATTACGCCATTGCGAACGCTTGTCGCGAGTAGGTAAATACGACGTTTTTGAAAAGGCCTGTATCAAAAATGAATTTCTACAGAACCCGCCGCTCATACCAGATAAGCAGCGGATTAAAGCCGCTAAATCGTTAATGCAATTCAGGGAGTGCAGTTTCATGTGCCCAACACCCACGGCGGACGCGCACCTTCCTGGCGGGTTGATTCTGGTCGTTGAGGATGATCCGTTGATTCTGGAGTTTCTTTGCGAAATTCTTCAGGAGGAAGGTTTCAAGGTCGAGCCACAGACGAGCGCTGATGCCGCCTCGCAATATCTGGAGGAGCACGCGCCAGACGTGGCGCTGTTGCTCACCGACATCACCATGCCCGGCACCCTTAATGGCGCCGACCTGGCTAACCTTGTCGGCGATCGTTGGCCGGAAAAACCGGTGATGGTCATGTCCGGTTATGAAACGCCCGAGACTTCCGGAGTCAAGCATTCGGTGGCGTTTATCAAAAAGCCCTGGGCCATCGGTCAATTGCTCGACTGTGTCGACACGGCAATCAAGTCCAAGGCACCGCGCCTGCACTGACAAGTGCTACATTGCCGGGCACATTTGCCCGGCCCCTTGCCAGAGGATGCGAACTTTTGCCTGCTCACAAATCTGTTTTTGACCGCGCGTTCGGCGCCTTCCTGTTCGACATGGACGGCACCGTCCTCAATTCCATCGCCGCCGCCGAGCGGATCTGGTCAGCCTGGGCTGTGCGCCATGGTGTGGACGTTGAAACGTTCTTGCCGACCCTTCATGGCGCGCGAGCCATCGACACCCTCCATCGTTTGAACCTGCCGGGGGTGAATGCCGAAGAACAAGCGGCATTCATCACCGAGGCGGAAATCGGCGACGTTGAAGGTATTGTCGAGATTCCCGGCGCAGCGGCGTTCCTCAACAGCCTGCCTGCCGAGCGCTGGGCCATCGTCACCTCGGCGCCGCGGGATCTGGCCTTGCGGCGGATGGCGGCGGCGGGCATTCCCGAGCCTGCGGTGATGATTACTGCCGAGAATGTGAAGGCCGGTAAACCGGATCCGGCGGGCTATCTTCTGGCCGCCAGGCGACTGGGCGTTGAACCCCGCGACTGCCTGATTTTCGAAGATGCCACCGTCGGCATCCAGGCTGGCGAGGCAGCGGGTGCACCGTTGATGATCATCACCACAACGCATCAACATCCGCTTGAAACGTCGCACGCGACTTTGGCCAGTTACGACAAGCTTCAGCTCACGGTCGATGACGACGGTCATCTGCACCTGCGATCCAACTGATTTACGCTTTCAGGCGATTGTGGTCGACGCAAGCCCTTTGAGCTTGCCCGCGAAGCTGACGGCACCGTTTCCAGCCTCCGATTACCTGGCGACCCTCAAGGTCCAGGCCCAAGGGCAGGGCGCACGAGTGACGTGGTTGGGGCGCTTGACCGGCAAAGGCGTGAGCGATGAGGAAGTGGTGGCACTGTTCAACGTAATCTATCAGGGCGGCCTTGAGGCCCTGCGGGCCAATTACCCGGTTTAATGATCATGGACAAAGAACCGTGGGAGCGGGCTTGCTCGCGAAAGCAGAGTGTCAGTCGCCGGAGGGATTGACTGATACGGCCCCTTCGCGAGCAAGCCTGCATACAGAGGGTGAATGTCAGGCATTAGTGATCAAACGCTGCCGGCAATCGAGCACCAGTTTTGCCCCAGCCAAATCACTGCTGCCCACCTCGAGATGGAAGCCATGCAAGCTGACAATCGCCGCGACGATCGACAGCCCAAGGCCAAAGCCACTCTGCGGTTGCCCACCCTCGGCGCGGTAGAAACGCTGGAACACCGCCTCACGCTCGGCCTCCGGGATTCCCGGTCCTGAGTCGTGTACTTCGATGCGCGTGTGCCCGGCATCATTCACGCCACGCAACATCACCGTGCCGCCGGCCGGCGTGAACTTGATCGAGTTGCTCAGCAGATTCGCCAAAGCTTCGAACAACAACGCTCGGTCGCCATTGAGCGGGGGCAGGGTCTGCGGCATGTTCAGCACGAAACGCAGCTCGCCTTCTTCTGCCAGCGGCAGGTAAAACGCGTGCAGTTCTTCCAGCAGCAAGACCGGGTCAAGCTCGACAAACCCTGAGCGTCGCTGGCGATCCTCCAATTCGGAAATCCGCAACAACCCGCGAAACCGCGCCATCAGCGTATCGGCCTCGGCCAATACCAGGTCCAGTTGCGCCGCTTCTGGCGAGCCTTCACCGGCCTGCTGCTGGATGCGATACAACTGCGCCCGCAGTCGGGTCAATGGCGTGCGCAGATCATGGGCAATGTTGTCGCACACGCCTTTGACTTCATTCATCAGCCGTTCGATGCGCTCAAGCATGGCGTTGACGATGGCGGCGAGCATGTCCAGCTCATCACGGCGATTGGACAGCGGCAAGCGGTGGGTCAGGTCACCGGCGACAATGGCTTGCGCGCTGTCCTGAATCGCACGAATGCGCCGCAATGGCCGGCGCCGCAGCAAGTGCCAACCGGCAATCCCCGGCAAAATCGTCAGTGACACGCCCCAGAACAGCGCGTGCAGGATGATCCGCGTTACCGCGAACAGCGAGCCGTTGTCACGCAGCAGGACCAGCCAGCGTCCGTCGCGGGTTTGCGTCGCGACGGCGTCGCAGCTGTCGGCCGGCAGGGTCGGATCATCGGAATCGGCGCAGTTGGCCAGCATGTGGATCTTGCCGTCCAGTGGCAGGCCTTCAGGAATTTGCTGCAAGGCACCGCCGAGGTACCTGCCGTGCGTGTCGAACAGCCCGTAGGCGTCGATACCGCGAATATCGAAGGTCATGCTCGCAGCGAGCGCTTCTTCGAGTTGTTCGCCGAGAAAGTGCGAAAACAGATGCTGACGTTGCATCAGCGAATGCTTGGCAAGGTTGTCGAGGTAGCCGGAAACCTCGTAATACATGACCCCCATGAGGATCGCGCTCCAGGCCACGAACAGCGAACTGTACAGCGCCAGCAAGCGGCTGCTGGAGGAACGCCAGCCGTCAGACGGGTTCGGCAATGACATAACCGGAGCCCCGTACCGTGCGGATCAGCGGAACGTTGCCCGCAGCGTCGATCTTCTTGCGCAACCGGCCGATGTGGACGTCGATCAGGTTGGTGCCGGGGTCGAAGTGATAACCCCAGACCTCTTCGAAAATCATCATTCGCGAGAGGATCTGCCCGCTGTTGCGCATCAGAAATTCCAGCAGCTTGTATTCGGTCGGCAGTAGCGTCAGCACTTGCTCGGCGCGCCGTGCTTCGTGGCTGATCAGGTCCAGCTCAAGGTCCGCGACCTGCAACGTCGTTGCCTGGGTGGCGCCGCTGTGCTGGCGACGCAGCAACACTTCAACCCGTGCCGCCATCTCGTCGGTGGCGAACGGTTTGGTCAGGTAGTCATCGCCACCGGCGCGCAAGCCGCGCACGCGCTCATCGACATCGGACAGGGCGCTGATCATCAGAATGGGCGTGGCCACGCCCATGGTGCGCAGGGTGGTGACGATGGCCAGGCCATCAAGCTCGGGCAGCATGCGGTCGAGGGTGATCAGGTCATAGTGACCACTGGCGGCGCGCGCGAGGCCTTCGCGGCCATTGTCGACCCAATCCACGTCCAGGCCGTGGCTGCTGAGTTCGGCGACGATTTCCCGGGCGGTCACGGCGTCGTCTTCGATGGTCAAAATTCGCGTCATAGGGCAGGCCTTGATCGGTTCAAACGGAATCGCAGCATTTTGCCAAGAAATTTCCGTCACGCTTTAAATTAACTTTCATGTAGGGGCTGTCACAAACGCACAGAACGGCGCGTTGTGGCGGCCAGTGCCAATGCATAAAACCCGTACAAAAATCCCTTACTTTGCAAATTGCAATGCCCTGAGAAGTTCATCTTTTATAAGTAATTGAAAATAAAGAATTTATTTGTTGTTGGTGAATGGCACGGTCACTGCAATTCCCGTTGTGACCAGTTGTAACACCATTTTTCATGCCTGGAGCAGAACAACAATGAATAGATCCTCTGATGGGCTTTATCCTGCCTACGAACAGTCCAGCAGCGTTTCAGGTGTGTCCTGGGGCGCGATTTTCGCAGGTGCCGCGGCGGCCGCGGCCCTGTCGATGATTCTGGTGCTGCTGGGCTTTGGTTTGGGTTTCTCTGCCGTTTCACCGTGGGCCGGGGAGGGCGTCAGCGCCAAGGGCTTGGGCATTTCGACCATCATCTGGTTGGCGGTGACGCAAATCATCGCTTCCGGCATGGGCGGTTATATTGCCGGTCGCCTGCGGGTGAAGTGGGCAAACATGCACGGTGACGAGGTTTACTTTCGTGACACCGCCCATGGTTTCCTCGCCTGGTGTGTGGCAACGCTGGTGACGGCGATCCTCGTGGTCGGTTCGGTCAGCAGCGTCATCAGTGGCGGCGTGCAAGCCGGTGCCAGTGTGGCAAGTGGCGCCGCCAGCGCCATGACCCAAGCGGCCGGTACTGCGGCGGCAAACACCAACAGCAATCAATATGGCTACTTCATTGACAGCCTGTTTCGTGATGATCGCCCAGCCTCCGTCAGCGATGACGCGGCGCACGGCGCCGTGGCGCGGATCTTCGCGCAAAGCCTGGCCAACGGTCAGCTCAGTACCGAAGACCGTACCTACCTTGCGCAACTGGTCGCACAACGCACCAACCTGACTCAGGCCGATGCCGAGCGCCGTGTCGATGAGGTCTACGCCCGTACCCAGAAAGCTCTTGCCGACGCCAAAGTCAAAGCTCAACAAGCCGCCGACACCGCCGCCAAAGTCGCTGCCTGGACGTCGCTGTGGTGGTTCATCGCGCTGCTGGCCGGTGCGTTCTTCGCCAGCCTCGCAGCCACGTTCGGCGGCCGCCGCCGCGATGCGGTCGAGTACGTTGAAGTCGACACGTACGCCACCACTACCACACTGCCCCCAGTCCGTTAAAAAGGGAGAATCACCATGCGCTCACTTCTGCTGTTTTTCCTCGGCGTACCGATCCCGATCATCATCCTGATCGCGCTGTTCGTGCACTGATTGCTTGATTGAGGCTTATGCCTGGGCCGCTTCCACCTTCGGGTGGCAGCGGCTTTTTGCTTTCTGGGTGACCAACGGTGAGAATCGCCGGCGGAAGTGGATTGGCCGCTTTCACTGTCAGTTAAGGATGAGCTCGTTGGACAAGAAGGAAATCAAGCGGCAACTGGTCGAGATGCTCGACGCTGGCCGCTCCAAAACCGAAACCTTCAAGGCGCTCTCGGGTGGGAAGGTCAAGGATCGGGTGTTGGCTGCATGGATTGGCGGACGGCCTGACCCCGCTCTCAGAGAGCGTCATTCACTCAAGGTCACGATTCTGGTGGTGCTGACCTGCATTCAGGCATTGATCGGCGCCTTTGCCGGGTTCTTCCTGCTGTATGAAGTCAGTGCGGGTATGGCCCTGATAGTCATGCTGTTGGCGGGCGGCATTCCCTTGTTGTTCGCGTGGGGCTTCTACAAGAACATTGCTGCGGTTTACACCGTCTACGTGATCCTGACGATCAGCCAGTTGTCGCGCATGTTCAAGGGCTTCGATGAAGACCCGGTGTCTACCCTGATCGGCGTTGGCATCACCCTGGCGATAGTGGGCTACGCGGCCTGGCTGAAAACGCGGCTGTTTCCGGACCTGGGATTCATCGGTGCGAAAAAGATCAAAGGGCAGTTCGTCTTCTCCAACTGATCGTTGAACAATCCGACTGCTTTCACTGGCCTGGATCAATATTTTTCCTGGCGATTTCGCCTAACTTAAATGATCCAGGCCTTTGCTGAGCAATGAACTACATTGCTTGTCGCGCACCTCGCTGTGCTGACGAAGTATCCGCGTCGACGCCCTATTCACAGAAAAAAACGCGTCGACACGGTGTAGTGCAGCAAGGAGCTGACACAACCTCAACCGAACCTTCACGGATGAACACCGCAATGCACTGCCTAGAACGAACCTTTGATATCCAGCCCTTGGCCCAAGCGGATATGACCGTCCACATCAACGGCCAACCGATCACCGCCGCCATCGGCGAAACCGTCCTCAGCGTTATTCAATCCCTCGGTGTGCGCCAGATTGCACGCAACGATCATGACCAGATCAGCGGCGCCTACTGCGGCATGGGCGTGTGCCAGTGCTGCCTGGTGAAAATCAATGGCCGGCACAAACGCCGTGCCTGTCAGACCGTGGTGCGTGACGGCATGCAGATCGAAACCCAGGTCAACCGCATCGCCGGGCAGGAGGTCGTATGAGCCTGCAACCGGTCATCGTCGGCGGTGGGCCGGCGGGAATGGCAGCGGCCATCGAACTGGCGCGCCACGGGGTGCGCTGCACGTTGCTCGAAGAAGCTTCGCGCCTGGGCGGTGTGGTCTATCGCGGCCCGCTGCGTGATGGCGTGCAACTGGATTATCTGGGGCCGCGTTACGCCGAAGCGCTGGGCAAACTGCACGGCGAATTCCAGGAGCAAGCCGGCCTGATCGACGTGCGCCTAAACCATCGAGTGGTCGGCGCCGAGGGCACCCGTGCACTGGTGGTGCTGGATGGCGACGAGCAACTGCACGAGATCCACTACCCGCAATTGCTGCTCGCTGCGGGTTGCCATGAACGCAGCGTGCCGTTTCCCGGTTGGACGCTGCCGGGAGTGATCATGCTTGGCGGCCTGCAATTGCAAATCAAGAGTGGTGTGGTCAAGCCGCAGGGGCCGGTGGTGATCGCCGGCACCGGGCCGTTGCTGCCGCTGGTGGCGATTCAGTTGCACGCTTCTGGCGTGAAGGTTGCGGGGGTGTATGAGGCTTGTGCATTCGGCAAGATCGCCCGCGAGAGCCTGGCGCTGCTGAACAAGCCGCAACTGTTCCTCGACGGCTTGAGCATGCTCGCTTACCTGAAACTACACGGCATCGCGATGAATTACGGTTGGGGCGTGGTCGAAGCCCACGGCGAGGGCGAACTGAAAAGCGTCAGCGTCGCCCCGTACTCGGCCACTTGGGAGCCGGACATGTCCCGCGTCGAGCGCTTTGAAGCCAAGACCCTGGCGGTCGGCTACGGATTCATTCCACGCACCCAACTCAGCCAGCAAATGGGCCTGGAGCACGGCTTCAGTGACGACGGTTACCTGCGCGCCAACGCGAACATCTGGCAGCAAAGCAACGAACCGCATGTGCATCTGGCCGGCGACATGGGCGGCATTCGCGGTGGTGAGGCGGCAATGCTCGCCGGCAAGATCGCCGCGACGTCGATCCTGCTGCAACGTGGTGTCCTCGACGAGGAACTGGCCCGCGTGCGCCGTGATCGTTATCTGGGCAAACTCAAAGCCATCGTGCGTTTCCGTGCGGCGGTGGATCGTTATACCGAACGAGGCGTCGGCCAGACCGCGCTACCGGCTCCAGACACCGTGATCTGCCGTTGCGAGCACGCCACCCGTGCCGACATCGATCGTGCGCTGGAGCAGGGTGTTCAAGACATCGCCAGCCTGAAAATGCGTACCCGCGTAAGCATGGGCGATTGCCAGGGGCGCATGTGCGTCGGCTATTGCAGTGACAGACTGCGCCAGGCCACCGGGCGCAAGGACGTCGGTTGGCTGCGCCCACGTTTCCCGATTGACCCGATCCCTTTTTCCGCTTTTCAGAATATCGGCACGGAGGCCGCTTCCCATGAGTAAGTTCTATGACGTGGTCATTGCGGGTGGCGGCGTAATCGGGGCGTCCTGCGCCTATCAATTGTCCAAACGCAAAAACCTCAAGGTCGCGCTGATCGATGCCAAGCGTCCGGGCAACGCGACCCGCGCTTCGGCCGGCGGTTTATGGGCCATCGGTGAGTCGGTAGGGCTTGGCTGCGGGGTGATTTTCTTCCGCATGATGTCGGCCAACCGCAAGCGCGAAACCCAGGGCGCGGCGGTGGCGGTGGACGCCAGCACGCCGCACATCCTGCCCGAATCGTTCTTCGATTTCGCCTTGCAATCCAACGCGCTTTACCCGGCGTTGCACCGCGAGTTGAAGGACAACCACGGCATGGATTTCAAGTTCGAGAAGACCGGGCTGAAATTCGTGATTTATGACGACGAGGATCGGCTCTACGCCGAACACATCGTCGGCTGCATTGCGCATCTGGCCGATCAGGTGCGCTGGCTTGATCAAGCCGCACTGCGCGAAGCGGAACCGAGCGTCAGCCATGAGGCGCGAGGGGCGCTGGAGTTTCTCTGCGATCACCAGGTCAGCCCGTTCCGCCTCGCCGATGCCTACATGGAAGGCGCGCGGCAGAACGGTGTGGACATCTACGTCAACACCAACGTCACGGGCGTGTTGCACCACGGCACCCGCGTGACCGGCGTGCAGACGACTGAGGCGGGTGTGTTCCACTGCAAGACGCTGATCAACGCGGGCGGCGCCTGGGCGGCGGATTTGAGTGAGTGGGCGACCGGTATCCGCATCCCGGTAAAACCGGTAAAAGGCCAGATTCTGCTGACCGAGCGCATGCCGAAGATCCTCAACGGTTGCCTGACCACCAGCGACTGCTACGTGGCGCAAAAGGACAACGGCGAGATCCTGATCGGTAGCACCACCGAAGACAAAGGCTTCGATGTCACCACCACCTACCCGGAAATCGCCGGGCTGGTGCAGGGCGCGGTGCGCTGCCTGCCGGAGCTTGAGGACGTCAATCTCAAACGCACCTGGGCGGGGTTGCGTCCGGGGTCGCCCGATGAGTTGCCGATCCTTGGGCCGATGCGCGGGGTGGAGGGCTATCTGAATGCCTGCGGACATTTTCGCACCGGCATTCTGACTTCGGCGATTACCGGTGTATTGCTGGACAAACTGGTCAACGATGAGCCCTTGCCGCTGGACATCACACCGTTTCTGGCGGATCGGTTTGAAGTGGCACCAGTCGAGCCAGCGCTCGAATTAGAGATGGCCTGACCTAAGCAAGCCAGTTCCCACAGTGATCGAGTCGTACCAGCATTCTGTACACGACGCGAAACCCTGTGGGAGCGGGCTTGCCCGCGATGGCGGCCCGCGCGGCGCCTGATTCTCAGGCCTGGCGCGATTCTTCTTCCAACTGATCCGATTCAAACAAGCGTGCCAGTTCTGCCCGGGCTTCCTGGGCGGTTTGCAGGACTTTGGCCGCGTCGTCGTAGACCGCGTGTTGCGCCTCCAGCACCTGTTCGTCGTGGTGCTTGAAGCGCTTGATCCGCGCATCGGCCTGAGCGTGTGTCAACCCAAGACCGACCAACGTGCGCCGGCTCATTTCCAGGCTCGAATAGTAAGTCTCTCGAATCGCTTCAGCGCCGATATCCACCAAGCGGTGCACATGCTGACGGTTACGCGCCCGGGCGATGATCTTCATGTGCGGGTAGAGCTTGCGCACGACTTCGGCGGTCTTGATGTTGGTGTCCGGATCATCCGTGGCAATCACGAAATATTCCGCCTCGCCGACCTTGGCGGCGTTGAGGATTTCCGGGCGCATCGGGTCGCCATAAAACACCGGCACGCCGCCGAAACTGCGCGACAGTTCGATGGTTTCCACCGAGGTGTCCAGCGCCACGAACTTGATGTTCTGTGCCCGCAGAATCCGCGCCACGATCTGGCCCATCCGGCCCATGCCCGCGATCACCACGCGCGGTGCATCGGTTTCGATTTCACGGAATTTTTCCGGCACCTCCACCGGTTGCACTTTGGGGCTGACCAGTCGTGCGCAGACCAACAGCAGCAACGGCGTCACCGCCATCGACAGGGTGATGGTCAGCACCAGCAAGTCATACAGGCGCGGCTCGAACAGGCCTTGATCGCGGCCGATCTTGAACACCACAAAGGCAAATTCACCACCGGCCGCCAGGACGATGCCGAGACGAATGGCACTGATCTTGTTCAAGCCTCCGGCCAGACGGCCCACCACAAACAGCAACGGCAGCTTCAAACCGATCAGCAGCAGCGTCAGGCCCAATACCGTGAACGGCGCGTTCAGCAGCAGACTGAGGTTGGCGCCCATGCCCACACTGATGAAAAACAGCCCGAGCAGCAGGCCTTTGAACGGTTCGATCTGCGCTTCCAGTTCATGGCGATACTCCGAATCCGCCAGCAGCAGGCCGGCAAGAAACGCTCCCAACGCCATCGACACACCGACCAGATCCATCAACCACGCCGTGCCGATCACCACCAGCAACGCCGTGGCGGTGGACACCTCCGGCAACCCGGTTTTCGCCACCACACGGAACACCGGACGCAACAGGTAGCGCCCGCCCACCACCACCACAGCGATCCCGCCGAGCACCTGTAACGCGTGATTCAGACTCTCGGCACTGCTGGTGTTTTCGGCGCTGCCGGCGAGCATGGGCACCAGCGCAATCAACGGGATCGCGGCGATGTCCTGAAACAGTAAAATCGCAAACGCCAGGCGCCCGTGAGGGCTGGTCAGTTCCTTGCGTTCAGCCAGGCTTTGCAGGCCGAACGCGGTGGACGACAGCGCCAGGCCAAGGCCCAGCACAATCGCGCTGTTGAGCGGCTGACCGAAGACCGAAAGCGCCAGCACGCCAATCACCGAAGCGGTCAGCAGCACCTGCGCCAGACCAACGCCAAACACCGATTTGCGCATCACCCACAACCGTCGCGGCGACAACTCAAGGCCGATGATGAACAGCAGCAACACCACGCCCAGTTCCGAGATATGCGCAACGCTTTGCGGATTGCCGATCAGGCCCAGCACCGACGGGCCGATGATCACCCCGGCAAGCAGATAACCGATCACCGCGCCCAATTGCAGGCGCTTGGCCAGTGGCACGGTAAGTACGGCGGCGAACAGAAACACGACAGCAGCTTGCAACAGATTGCCTTCATGGGGCATTGAATGACTCCTGACAGCGGTACGGCGGGGGCGACAAGGATAAGGTCTAGGCAGACCTCCAATCCACTGAAGATCCACTGTGGGAGCGGGCTTGCTCGCGAAAGCGGCGGGTCGGTTGAACGAAATGTCAGTTGACACACTGCCTTCGCGAGCAATCCCTTCTCTCGGGGGAATCTTCGTGAAGCCTGTAATAATTTGCATCAATTGGTTACATTCATAGCCTTTGTGAATCAATCGTCCGAGTTCCGCCATGGCCATCAACTTCGATCTCAACGACTTGCAAGCCTTTCGCGCCGTGGTCGAGCAGGGCAGTTTCCGCAAGGCCGCCGACACCGTACGTCTGTCGCAACCAGCGCTGAGCCGGCGCATCGAAAAACTCGAAGACGCGCTTGGCGTAAAGCTGTTCGAACGCACCACCCGCAAAGTCAGCCTGACCCAGGCCGGGCGCGGTTTCATGCCCAGTGTCGAGCGTTTGCTGGATGATCTCGACGTGGCGTTGCTGGGGATCAGCGAAGTTGCCTCGACCCGATTGGGCCATGTCACTGTCGCCTGCGTGCCGTCCGCCGCTTACTACTTCATGCCGCGGGTGGTTGCCCGTTATCACCAGCAGTTCCCGCGAATCAAAGTCAAAGTGCTCGATTCCAGCGCCCATGACGTCCTCAGCGCAGTGGTCAACGGCGAGGCGGATTTTGGATTGAGTTTTATGGGCACGCAGGATGCCAAAGTCGATTTTGAACCGCTTGTGCAGGAGTGCTATGTGGTTGCCTGCCGGCGTGATCATCCATTGGCCGGACGCAACAGCGTGACGTGGGATGAGTTCTATCGGCAGGATTACATCTCGCTGGACAAGACGTCCGGCAATCGCTTTCTGCTCGATCAGGCGTTGAACGGTGTGGTGGCGCAGCGCCAAAGCATCTGCGAAACGCGGCATGTGACGACAATGATTGGTCTGGTGGAGGCCGGTCTAGGAGTGGCGGCGGTACCGATGATGGCGCTTCCGGGGCCGGATCATCCGATCCTGACGCGGGTGCCATTGACCGACCCGCAAGTGATGCGCAGTGTCGGTATCCTCAAGCGCCGGGGTCGCACATTGACCCCGGCGGCGTTGGAACTGGAGCGGCTGGTGGTGGAAATGAAAGTCCAGCCGCCAACGATCAACGCTTGACCGAATCCATCCCGGTGGCCTGCACGTCAGCCTGGGCGGCCGGTGCGGCGAGGTAGGCGAGTAGCGCCTTGGCTTCTTGCGGATGCTGTGCGCCGACGGGAATGCCGGCGGCAAATCGTGTGACCGATTGCACCGACTCAGGAATCCTGGCCACAAAACTCACCCCCGGCACCGGCAGCAATTCGCTGACCTGCTGAAAGCCCAACTGATAATCGCCCCTGGCAACGACCGAGCCCACCGGGATTTTCGTGATCATCTTCGCTTTTGGTTTCAGTTGATCTTCGATGCCCAGTTTCTTGAACAACTGCTGCTCGATGTATACGCCGCTGGCGCTGTCGGAGTAGGCCACCGACTGTGCATCGAGCAGGGTTTTCTTCAGGCCTTCGACGCTGCTGATGTCCGGTTTCGGCGCGCCCTGGCGCACTGCCAGGCCGATCCGCGAATCCGCCAGCTCAACACGTGACGCTGGGTCGACTTTGCCCTGTTTGATCAAGTCGTCGAGGGCGTAGCCGACCATGATCACCACGTCGGCCTGTTCGCCGCGCGCCAGACGATTAGGGATCGCCTCCGGGGACTTGCCCATCGACGGGCCAAGGGTGGTGTCGAGGGTGTTGCCGGTGGCCGCCGCGAATTTCGGCCCGAGGATTTTGTAGGCGGCGGTGAAGCCGCCCGAGGTCATCACGCGTAGCTCTTCGGCCTGCGTCAGGGCGCTGAAAGCGAGGAGGGCGAAGGCGGTCAGGGTGAACAGTTTTTTCATCGGGAAACGCTCCTTAAACGACGGCAGGTTGCAGGCGACCGCCAGCGCGGCGATACAGATAGAGGGTGGCGCACAACGCGCACAGTGCACCGATGCTCATCCAGTAACCCGGCGCGGCTTTGTCGCCGGTGTACTGGATCAGGAAGGTCGACATCGCTGGGGTGAAACCGCCAAAAATCGCGGTGGCCAGGCTGTAGGCCAGAGAGAAACCGGCGACGCGCACCTCCACGGGCATGATCTCGGTGAGGGCTGGAATCATGGCGCCGTTGTACATCCCGTAGATAAACGACAGCCACAACAGCGACAGCAACATGTGGCTGAAACTCGGAGCGTGCACCAGGTAGGACAGCGCCGGATAAGTCGTGGCCAGCGCCAGCAGCGACATGGCGATCAGCAGCGGACGACGGCCAATGCGGTCGGACAGCATGCCGCCAACCGGCAACCAGAAGAAGTTCGACACGCCCACCAGCAAGGTCACCAGCAGTGCGTCGGAGGTGCTCAGGTGCAGCACGGTTTTGCCGAAGGTCGGCGCGTACACCGTGATCAGATAGAACGCGGTGGTGGTCAGGGCGACCATCAGCATCCCGCCGAGCACGACGCCCCAGTTCTGACCGAGGGTGCGGAACACTTCGCCCATGCTCGGACGGTGTTTGCGCGCAGCAAACGCTTCGGTTTCGGCCAGGTTACGGCGCAGCACAAAGATGAACGGCACGATCATGCAGCCGACGAAAAACGGAATGCGCCAGCCCCAATCGGCAACCACGTTCGGCGCCATCCAAGCGTTCAGCGCGTAGCCCAGCGCGGCGGCAACGATGATTGCCACTTGCTGGCTGGCCGACTGCCAAGCGGTGAAAAAGCCTTTGCGACCGGGCGTGGCGATTTCGGACAAATAAACCGAAACCCCGCCCAATTCGGCACCGGCCGAGAAGCCTTGCAGCAGCCGTCCGATCAACACCAGTGCGGGGGCGAACAGGCCAATGGTTTCGTATCCGGGCACCAGCACGATCAATATCGTGCCGCTGGCCATGATCGATAGCGTAACGATCAACCCTTTGCGGCGACCGACGTCATCGATGTAAGCACCGAGCACGATGGCCCCCAGTGGGCGCATCAAAAAGCCTGCGCCGAACACTGCAAAGGTCATCATCAGAGAGGCGAATTCACTGCTCGCCGGAAAGAACACCGCCGCGATCTGGGTGGCGTAGAAACCGAACAGAAAGAAGTCGAACTGTTCGAGGAAGTTGCCCGAGGTCACCCGGAAAATGGCGCCGGCCCGCGAGCCGCCGTGTGGGATTGAGGCTGTCATGACAAAGTACTCCACCGCTTTTATGACGTGCGCTACGGGGAAGCGGCGCACGGTTTTTATTGGGGTGGATAGTGGCGCAGGTGTAACAATCTGTTAATTGCATTGTTGGTATGGATTGATGCGCAAAGCGGATCAGTCAGGGGCGCTGAACCGCTCTGGGATCTGGCTTGCCAGCGATGGCATTCGTTCCGCCAATCAATCCATTGAACCTGTCGGCCTCTACTGCTGACCGTTTGCTTGCTCAGCGGCATTGCGAACGGTGAAGCTGCCATCCCAGTGCGGATCAATCCGCCGGATGCGCTCGTTCAGGTCCGGGTGGGTAGCGAAGAGGCGACTCAGCGGGTTCGAGACGCCCACGCTGAAATACAAGTGACTGTACTCACCGGCTCGGGCAGCACTGATAGATGAACCCTGCGCGCCGATTTTTTTCAGGGCGCCGACGATGCTCTGCGGATTGCGCGTGAATTGCACCGCGCTGGCATCCGCCAGGAACTCGCGTTGGCGACTCACTGCTGCCTTGATCAGGCTGCCGAAAACATTACCGATAAATCCGGCAACACATACACCGCAGGCACGAGGGTACCTGAGGCAATCGCCATGAGCGCATCCAGCAGGCTGCCGGTGCCGCTCAGGTAATTTTCGAAACCATAGAAGACGAAGGGCAGGCTGGTGAGGACTGTCAGAGCCAGCAGCGACAGGATCATCAGGTTCACCAAGCGTGTCGTCTGGCGTCTGGCCCTGCGTTGATTTTCAAAAAAATTCATGGGCCGTCCTTGGGTAACGAGGGTTAGAAAGAGACTTTCGGGGCGACCTTGATGGCCAGCGTGTCAGCAAATTTCAGCGGAGCTGCATCGGTACCATGATCGAAACCGGTTGCCAGCAGCACCGCAGGGAAACCCTGTTTGAGGGTGTTGTAGGTCATCACCGCATCGTTGTAAGCCTGTCGCGCAAAGCTCACTTTGTTTTCGGTGCTGCTCAGCTCTTCACTGAGTTGCTGCATGTTCTGCGAGGCCTTGAGATCGGGATAGGCCTCCAGCGTCAGGTTCAACCGACCCACCACGCCGCTGAGCGTGCTGTCCGCCTGGCCTAACGGCTCGATGCTTTTTGCGTTGCCCGGTTGCGCTTGCGAGGCCTCAAGTACGGCCACTGCAGCGTTGCGCGCAGCGATAACCGTTTCGAGGGTTTCGCGTTCGTGGGCCATATAACCCTTGGCAACGGCCACCAGATTGGGGATCAAGTCGTAACGGCGCTTGAGCTGGACTTCGACTTGGGCGAAAGCATTTCTCGAACATCCTGCCATCCTGTGGGAGCCTGGCTTGCCTGCGATCGCGTCCCGACGGACAACTACAATCCCCCTGCCAGCCCCGACAAAAAACAAGGAATGATTCCAGCACCGCGCAGTCGGAGTTCAGGTATCAGACATCTCAGGAGGTTCACCGATGAACAGCAAAACCCTAATCGCCAGCCTGGCCCTCGTCGCCGGCATCGCCGGGATCAGCCCAGTCGTTCAAGCGGCGCAAACCTCAAGCGAACCCGCCGTGCAATCTCCGGTCAGTGATCGCGAGTTGAAGGTCAATGATCGTGCCCCAGACGTTTATCAGCGCAGCGAGAAAGCCCTCGACTGGAAAGCCAAGGGCCTGAAAAAACCGGTCGATCAGGCCCAGTGGGTGCAGATCAATGACCAGTACGTCATGGTAATGATCACCAACGGGACCATTGTCGAGATGAAACCGGTTCCGCGTTAAACCCAGGATTCAAAAGCCCTGCGCCTTTAGACGCGCAGGGCTTTCCTCGCCCAACCGATACTGATTATTCCCGCTGCGTTTGGCCTCATACATCGCCAGATCGGCAATGTGCAGCAACCGATCCATCGCCGTCGCATGATCGGGAAACACCGCGACGCCAAGGCTGGTACCGATATGGCGCTGGTCGTTGCCGATGCTGATCGGTGGGGACAGTTCGATGAAGATCTTCTGGCAGATGCTGCGGGCTTCGTCCTGCAGGTTGATGCCGGGTGCCAGGCCTTGCAGGATCACCACGAACTCGTCGCCGCCGATGCGCGCGACGGTGTCGCTGGCGCGCAGGATGCGTTTCAGACGAGTGGCGGTGGTGATCAGAACCCGGTCGCCGGCAGCGTGGCCGTACTGGTCGTTGATGGTTTTGAAACCGTTTAGGTCGACGAAGACCAGTGCCACCCGCGTGCCGCTCTGGCGCGCATGGTCCAGCGCTTCGCAGAGCCGTTCTTCAAGCACCAGCCGATTGGGCAGACCGGTCAACGGGTCGAAGTGGGCGAGGTGTTTGAGGTAACTGGCCGAGGCTTTTTCTTCGGTAATGTCGCGCACTACGCCCATCATTTTGATCATCGCGTCGTGTTCATTACGCACCACATTGCCGGTTTCCCGGAGCCAGCGAATCGTGCCGTCAGGCCAGACCACGCGATATTCCTCGTCGTGGTTTTCACCGGTTTCCAGGCAACGCAGTTCGCCGGCGCGCACCCTGACGCGGTCGTCCGGATGCACGCAGGAACAGAACAACGCGTAGGAAGGCGTCACTTCGCCGATGTTGAACCCGAACATGCCGTAGATCGCGTCCGACCAATACAACCGATCGGTGTCGACCTCCCAGTCCCAGGTGCCGATGCGCGCAAAATACTGGCTGCGCTTGAAGCGCTCGACGTCGCCGTCCTGATGAATGTTCTGGCCATCGACGGCGCGGGTCAGCAGCTCACGGTAATCGTCGAGTTGCTGGAGCAAACCGCGTTCGCGCCAGATTAGCAGGACGATGACGGCAAGCATCACCGTGCCGATGGCAAGACTGATCAAGAGCTGAGTCATTTGGGCGCTGCCAGCATGGCAAGTCGATCCGGGAAGTAATGGCGGTTGGCTATGTTAAGGGTTCATCACTCGGTTCGGATACCACGTTGATCGTCACTGACGGCTTGCCAATACCCGGCAATTCTGGGAAAACGGCGGCCAGTTGAACAATAGAGTGAATGTCATGAATGATGAACTGCAGGTCATCGATCTTCAGGTAGGCGAGGGCAAAGCCGCCGTCAAAGGCGCGCTGATCACTACCCAATACACCGGCTGGCTGGAAGACGGCACGGAGTTCGATTCGTCCCACACCCGGGGCAAACCTTTTCAGTGCGTGATCGGCACTGGCCGGGTGATCAAGGGTTGGGATCAAGGACTGATGGGCATGCAGGTCGGTGGTAAACGCAAACTGCTGGTGCCGGCGCATTTGGGGTACGGCGAGCGGACGATGGGCAAGATCCCGCCGCATTCGAATCTGGTGTTTGAGATCGAGTTGCTGGAGGTTTTGACGCGGGAGGATTGAGGCTGGCGGGCGCGGGATGTGAACGAGTTGGATGAAGGCCACGCTTCATCCAAATGATTCCAGTCTGCGATTTTGTGGATCAGGTGAATACTTCAATATCGGGACATTCACGGGGCCATCACGTGACCGTCATGTCATTGAATTGCTCGCCGATGGTATCGACGCGTAGGCAAGTTCCTTTCTACGAGTAGTACAAGACGCAACGCGAGCTATCAAACGAGCAGGTATCCAGTTCGAAGAACTTGCGTGCAGCCAGCTCCCGCTCTACGCCACTGTATTCATCGCCGTCGGTGGCATGCATCCGCGTCGGCTTCCATCCTTGTTTGACTAGCTTGGACTTGGCCGCAGCCAGACGCTCACCGACGACGATGCCTGCTGGCCCGTGTTTGTCGCTTATCGCCTGTGAGCCGTCGGCAAATGCTGTGCTGATGCCCATGCAATAAAGTGCGGCAAGTACGAGGATTGAAGACTTCATTTGACAGTCGCTCCAGCCGGGGCTGTCTACTTTGTTGCTGCTTTCGGCATCGCGCCTGGAAAATCAGCCGCGGATCTATTCAAGCAGGCAGGTGATCGACCATCACCCTCACGGGTGATGGGTTCGATGCATGACGCGGTTTAGATATTCGGGGTGTAAGAGAAACTTTGCGAAGCTTCGGTATCGGAGAACGGCGTCACACGCGTTTTCTTGTTGAACAGGCCATTGACGAGCGAGCCTGGGAACATTTCGATGGAGTTGTTGAACAGTTCGACGTTGCGGTTGTAAATGGTGATGGCCGCGCCGACGTTTTCTTGTTGTTCGGCGACTTCACGCATCATGTTGTTCGCCGCTTCGGATGCTTTCAGATCAGGGTAAGCCTCAAAGGTAACGCGCAAGCCCCCCATCAGCTCCCTCGAGGCGGTTTCAACTTTCGTGAGGGCGTTGCCGTCCGCTCCAGCAGGAAGGGCATTGACCGCGCTGCGAAGGCCGGCGATTTTTTCGAGGAGGCTGGACTCAAAGACCATGAAGTCTGAGAGCACTTTTTGAAGCTGATCGAGCACCTTGGTCTTCTGGCGTTCGTAAACGAGCACATCTGACCAGGCACGTTGTACTCGGTTGTGTCCCCCAATAATGCCGTTGTAGAGGCTGAAGCCCGCTACGATGATGACGACAGCGATAACAGCGGAAAGGATGAGTGCAATGTCCATGGCTTACTTCTCTTGGCGGCTTGTTAGGGGATAGGAGGCAAAGTTGTCATCGTGCAGCTCGCTGAGTGCATGGCTCCATTGGAGCGCCGACATCAAGCGCGGCAGTTCGATACCGGCAGAAATTTCTGCGTAAAACTCGTTGGGTGATGCCAGCGAATACTCGGTACCGAACGCGAGCAGGTCTTTGCTGGCGAAGCTGAGGCAGAGCTTTCCACTGTCGGCGAACTCCAGGTTCGGACGATGGAGGATGTCGAACAGCTTCAGCAAGTGGAGCACCGTCGAAGGCTTGATGAATTTCGCACAGAGTATCTCGCTGCGACCGGTCAAACGGAACGCTTTATTGAAATCCGGAGAAGCCGTGTCCATGGGGCACGGATAGTCGTTCTCCGATTGGTCATCAGATCTAACCGATATCCCGCTGACCCATGGAAAGTCGATGACAAGGCTGTACCGGTCGTAGTGGTCGTAAACCACTCGAGTCTCCGTTTTGGTTTTTCCATCTTTGTCGGTCACCGTGGTGTGCACTGTTCGCCTGTTAACGTAGTGCAACTGGCGATAGTGGTAAGGGAGGTTGCGCTGCGTGCCGGGAAATACACCCTGTATCGACTCGACCAACTCGCGGCTGTAGTTGCCCCGGCGGTAATCACCAAATTCCGTGTCCAGCTTCTTGAGGGTCGTGGCCGAGTCTTCTTTCAGGAAAGTCAGTCCGTTGTGGAAGTAGGATGACAGTCGAGCAATTCTTTTACTGAGCGACGGCAACCGATTAGATTTGGATTTCATCCATGTCAGACTCCCAGCGGCAATGACGATGCCAAGAAAACCAGTGCCCATGCCGAACGAGTCGGGATCAATTTCCAATCGATAAAAGAACAGAGCGACGCTAGAGATGTTCCCAATCCAATAAAGGGCCACAGCACTCGCAAGCAATAACAGGCCAGTGACGAAAAACCACCATGCGCGGGTGCGATCGAATTCGAGCGGGCCATCGTACGAGGCGAACTCATGGATCACCTTCAATAAGTCGGTGTTGGACTCAGTCTTGTCGATACTGGCTTCGCTCACGGCCAGCAATTTATTTAACCTCGCGTTCTGCGATGAGTTGGTCATGTCAGGTATCCATTGATTCAGGGATGCCTGGTGCGGGAGCAACGGCCCGGATCGAGGATTTGGCTCTATTCATAATCTGTCAGGAATTTTGAAAAGGAGTGGACGATACCATTGTCACGCAATGACCGTTTTTGGTGCAGGGTGTGTAAAAAAGCGCTCCAGTTTAACCAAGTTGAGTTCGCCGACAAAACGTCGAATCGCTCCCTCACGGCTCTTTAGGACTGACTGGGTTTTTCAGGGTTCTCACCGATAGTGTTCCCCGTTCAATTTCATAAATTGGAGGTTTTTATTGAAGTCCGATCCTGGCGTTCACAAACGAGTGCTTGGCGCCTTGCCGGAGCTACCGCTCGATTGTAGGGTACACAGCCGTTACGATCTGCAGGGGAGTCAACTACCCGTGACGCTCTCTATTGGCAATTCCAAAGCATTTTGGATCGACTGGCCACTTTCAAAATCGGCAGTGGTTGAAGTTAGCTCGAACCGTATGGCTACTTCAGACCATCCCTAGTGCGTGATAAATCAAAGGTCGTCATGTAGCATAGACCCATCAGCAGTTCTACAGTCATCCCGTCACTACGCGCTACTGAATCAACTCTAGAAGGTTTGTGAATGATAAGAACTATCCCGGTGTGGAAAATGATGATGATCGCCAAAGGTAAGATATTGGGACTTTTAATCCTGGTAAGCATACCTGTTTTTATCTTTGGCGGTGCGAGGGTACTTCTTGAAGGGTTGCAGAATGGGCAAATTCGCCAGGCTGCAATGGGGTTTATCACTCTGATTTTTTTTGGTGTGGGTGCTCTGCTATTTGCACCTTCAAAAAAATATATCCCCGGTAAAACATTTCAGGCTTATAGAAATAAAAAATTCAATACAAGGGCGGGTATAAACTACGGTTATGCCTTCATTATTCTGTCGGGGGTAATTATTGCAGTTCTTGCACCGGAAACGGCGATGACAACACTGTACTATGGTTTAGGTGGCATTGTTTGTCTTTATTTTTATTCAAAAACATTAAAATTTCATGAAGATATCGATTTTTCGACAAATGAATATTTGGAAACCGCTCTGGGATTTCCTGCCGGGGAGAAAATTCTGGTCAGCTACCAGAATTTTGATGCCGGTGAGATTAAAAATGGTTGCAATGCTTTTGCCGCAACAGGAACCAAGTTAATTGTTGCGTCGTTTGACGGGAGTGTTTGGAGAAAGCTGTCACGGGACCTGAATCAGATCTCGCGCATTGGCATCGCCGGCGATGCATCCCAAAATCATTTTGTTAAATTGCAATTCAATGATGGAGCCGATGCTTTGTTGCGCATTGAACTATATGAAAAGCTCACATCAAATCCAACCCTGATAATAAGACGGCTGTTAGAAGCGATTGATGCAAGTCTTCTGAGCGATAGTGGTGCATCACAGGCAGTACAAAGACGTCGAGTGGTTGTCAACTCCGAAACTCCAACCCCGGCTTTAAAAAATGTTGCGCCTGAAGCGACGCTTGTACCCATGGCGCCTCTGCGTAACATCGAGGTTGCCCCTGATGTGTTAATTGCTATCCAGGCCGCCGAAGAAGTTGTTCCCGGTCGCAGGCTGGAGCTTTAATAATGTCGCATTGTACAAAGTTTGAATTTTCTTATGTTAATGAAGAAGCTATTGCCAAAGCTTTCGGCAAGATTGGCCTTAGCCCGACGACGAGTCTGGTTTCCACGTTTGCCAGCGATTTCAGTAAAAAAGTGTTGAGCAAGTTAGGCTATTTCGGCACGCAGCAATACAGGGCTATTTGTGGCCAAGCCGCTGATGGATTCAATCTATTTGTTTGCCAAATTGAGGCGGGCTCATACAAACTCCTCATCGAACGGGAAAATATTTCAGTCAGCGATGAAGCGTTAATGGATGATTTGGCTTTAAGCTTTCAGAAAGCATACATCAGCGTAGCCATCGATGAAACCATCAAGCGCATAGAAGCATCAGGGGTTCCAGCAAGGGTGAAAGAAACGCTTCAAGGGTTCGAGATTGAATTTGGACCTCGCTATGAATACGGTATTCATGTCACTTTTACGGGCGATGCAATTACAGAGGAAGTGCATGGCGTGAAAGGCGATATTTGCACAAAACTTACTGAAGAGCTTGAGGCTCTACTTTCTAGCCCTATGGCGGAGCTTGTAACAGAGTGGAAGCCGGAGTATACCGTAGTTCATGAAGAGCAAACCCTTCAAATTCTCAGTGCGAACTTCTAAATGGAAATCAATTTACACCATATGGAGTTAAGCAGCGTTAACGGCCCTGGATTACGCTTGACATTATGGGTGCAGGGTTGTGTGCTGAATTGTAAGGGATGTTTCAACCAGGCGACGCATGATGGCGAAGCGAATACGCTGATGTCTGTTTATGAATTGGCTCAGAAGATAAATGCAATGGACATCGCTGGGGTTACCCTCTCCGGGGGGGAGCCGCTCGACCAGGCGCCAGCCTTGGAACAATTAATACACGCCGTCAATGGCGAGAAAAACTGGATACTCTATACAGGCTATACGCCAAAAGAGATATTCCAGAATGAAGGCATGATTCGAGTTGTTAAAGCCGTAGACTTGACGCTGGCAGGTCGGTATCGGCATAACGCTAAACATCCCTATCAGCACAAGCAAATTATCAAAACCAGTGACAGAGTCGATATTGACTTTTTTCGTACTGGAAGAGTTGTCGAGTTTATTATTTCAAATTCTGGCGTTACCAAAACCGGCCTTCCGATGCATGTATAACTCAGTTCAAGCGCAGGGATAATAAGCATGAGCCGTACCAAGCAGATAACAGATTACCTGAAAGCGCGTTATGCGATTTTGGTCATTGAAACTTTTGAGGAAGAGCGTGCACTCAATGAGATTTCTGAAATCGCCAAGGCGCTCAGCCATCGTTTGTTCGTTTGGAACTCGACGCTAGGCGTCCAGATAAATGGCGTCGTGGCTGGGGATAAAACCTTTGATTTGAAAGTGGCCTTGGATTTTTGCGAAGAAAAGGCGAAGGAGGAGGGCAGCAAAAACATTTTTGTTTTTTGTGATGCTCATAGCTACCTTGCCTCAAGCTCAAATCCTGTCTACCGCCGTCGACTTCGAGATTTAGCCATCAATATCCGTTCACGTGGTTATCGAAGCAACTGCATTGTCGTGGCGCCCAGCTTTGAAGTTGCTAATGATCTTCAAAAGGAAATCACGTTAATTGATTTTCCACTGCCATCAAGAGAAGAAGTTAAAAATCAGATAAATAACTTTGTTAATTCATGGCAGGGCAACGGCAGTGTTAAGATTGATCTTTCTAGTGAGGCCAAAGATAAACTTATTGATGCCGCTTTGGGTCTCACGGGATTGGAAATTGACAATAGCTTGTCTCGTTCATTGGTATCCAGCCTGAGTATAAATGAAAACACCGTAAAGGATCTGCTTTCCGAGAAAAAACAAATTATACGGAAAACAGGTATTTTGGAATATATTGACTCAAAGGTAAGTCTTGAAGATGTTGGAGGGCTGGCAACTCTTAAAAAATGGCTCCATTTGCGTAGCCAGTGTTTTGGGCAGTTGGCTCAGGAGTTTGGTGTCAGAACCCCGAAGGGTTTGCTCTTAACGGGAGTTCCTGGTTGCGGCAAGTCGCTAACGGCGAAATGCATATCGTCGTCATGGAACATGCCCTTATTGCGTTTGGATATGGGAAAAATCTTCCAAGGGGTGGTCGGCTCTTCAGAATCCAATATTCGTTCCGCACTACGTACTGCCGAAGCTATCTCGCCCTGCATCCTATGGATCGATGAAATTGAAAAAGGACTTTCTGGCTCTTCCGGAGGGGCATCTGATGGTGGCACTGCTACACGCGTATTCGGCACGCTGTTGACTTGGATGCAAGAAAAAACGGCACCTGTTTTTGTGTTTGCTACCGCTAACAATATCAACAGCTTACCGCCGGAGTTGTTGAGGAAGGGGCGATTCGACGAAATATTTTTCGTTGACTTCCCGTCGACATCGGAAAGAAAGAAGATTCTTGAAATACATCTGAAAAAATTGAAGCGTGATCCAGAAAAATTCGATTTGGATCGATTGTCTGCTCTAGGCGGCGAGTCGAATTTTGGTAAAGACATTGTGCTTTCTGGTGCTGAAATCGAAGCTTGGGTTGGGGACTCGCTGATTGAAGCGTTCTCACGGCGGATGAATGGCGCTGGTGATTTAAGCGACCTGACGATGGTGGATTTTGAAACGACTATTTCGCGTTTTGTACCCATGAGCAAAATGCGTAAAGACGAGTTCACGAAACTTCGTAATTGGGCGAATCAAAATGCAATTAGCGCTTCGGCTATGGTTGCCGGTCAGAATGATACGGAAATTCAAATCGGCGGTAGGCAAATTGATTTTTAATTTGCGGTGATTTAGCAGCCTAACCGCTTAATCCGACTGCCCGGATATGCAACTAACATTGCGGGCGTTGCCAGAGCAGCGAAGTTCATGAAGGGCGGTGGCTATCTCGGCATTGGTCTACAACTGGGCGCATCCAGCTCAAAAATCCACGAGGTCTGCGCGTCCGACCGCGAGGCGGAATGCAGGCAAGTGAGGTTTGTAGGGGGAGGGAAAATGGTCGGCGGTACCGCTGGAGCTCTTGCTGGTGGATATATCGGAGGGAAAGCAGGTTTGGCGGTCTGCGCGAAATTGAAAGGAATGGGAAAACTTGTGTGTGTGCTTGTGGTCGGTGCGGCAGGGTCCGTGGAGACAGGAACAAAGATGACGGAGCTAGGAGAGGTATTGGGGCAGGAAATCCATGAGTATTCCGAATAATGGAAATCACCAGCACAGTATTTGCCTGGGCATGTGGGGCGCAGATCGTGATGGGCGTAATCAACTGCGCGATGATTTTCTACGCCGTTTATACAAAACTCGATGCTCTGGAAAAACACTTTGATGAGTGGCTGTACCTATCCATGGACTGTGGTTCATCAGGGGGAAGTTTTTACTCGAGAACTCAGCGGATGACCGCAGTAAGCCGGTTGATAACGTCCAAGAGTATCCAACGGCAGGAACCCTTGCTGATCGACGCCGTTCAACGCCTTCCCAGAGGACTCAAGTTCTGGGCAACGTGCCCATTTCATGTCGGCTATTTCGTGTGCGGCGGGACGTCACTGCTTTGGCTGTATGGGAAATACGGAGGTTTTTTGTAATGGGGCAGAAAGAAAATCAGTCCTTCGGTGAGGTCGTTTACGAAGACTCTCCCCATGACTGAAATCAAACTTCTGTTCGCCGCCACTGGCATTGCGTTACTGGTGCTGATCATCTCCAACGTTCTGGTGATGATCTATGTCGGGTATTTCAAGCTTTCCGAAATTGAGTCGCACCTTGAAAATTGCTATCTGCTCCACAACTGCCTGCAGAAGGGCCGTTCCGGTTTTTGGGCGCGCAGCTACAGGCTCAATCTGATCACTGCTTTGCTTCGTAAACGTCCTTCGCGCCTGTTGCTGGATAATCCGAGCGCCCTCGAGGATGTCCGGAGCCTTCCGCTGAATTTGCGGCGGTGGGTCGAAATTCCATATCGATTGAATGCATTTTCTCTGCTGGGAATTCTGGCTTTGTATGGTTGGGCGGAATATTTAGAACTGTTCGAGTAAGCACCATTCAGAAACCAGTCGTCTATCCGAGGGCTTTAGTGGTTCAACGTTTCGGGCGGGCTAGGGCGAGGCGCTTTCCGGGCGGCTTAGCAACGTCTCAAGCCTGGCCAACGGCGGCGCATCCTGGTTGCGGTCGAATACCTGAATTCCGATCTTCAGTAACCGACCATTCTCTGCCGCTGCGATCACCTGTTCACAGCGCAGCAATAGCCGGCCCTGATCGCAGTCCTGAGCCTTCATCCCCATCGGCAATCGCCCCTCAAGCCGCAACTCCGCCATCCGACTCTGCGCCGCAATCATCGCCACCGACCGATCCCTTAAAACCCCGCTACTCTGCGTCATCAACCCCGCCACGCGCGCAGCCGCTGACATCGCCACGGCAATAATCGCCAGCGCCACCAGCACTTCAATCAGGGTGAACCCCGCTTCTTGCGAACGCGCACGCATAAATGGCCCAAAACCAAAGCACAGCCCTCGACGCTAACCCCCGTCCTTGACGGCTTGACGACGAAAACTCCCGAGGTTTTTCAACATCCCTGACATATCTTCTTGCAACACTGCGCGTCGAATCGAATCAAGCCAAAGGAATGTCGAGATGGATATCGCACCGTGCACACCGCCTGAGCATTCGCCGCGCAAGCCCCGTGGGCAGCAGGGTTTCACTCTGATCGAGATCATGGTGGTGGTGGTGATTTTGGGGATTCTGGCGGCGATGGTGGTGCCTAAAGTGCTCGACCGTCCGGATCAGGCGCGGGCGACGGCGGCGAAGCAGGACATTGGCGGGTTGATGCAGGCCTTGAAGCTGTATCGCCTTGATCACGGCACTTACCCGAGCATGAATCAGGGTTTGAAAGTGCTGGTAGAGCGCCCGGCGGATGCGAAGAACAGCAACTGGCGTTCGTACCTGGAGCGTTTGCCGAATGATCCGTGGGGCCGTCCTTATCAGTACCTCAATCCGGGTGCCAACGGCGAGATCGACATTTTCTCGCTCGGTGCCGACGGTCAGCCGGACGGCGACGGCGTCAATGCCGATATCGGTTCCTGGCAGCTTTAAGGCCGGCCATGAACAGACGTTCGCCTAATGGGGCGAAGCAACAGGGCATGGCGATCATCAGCGCGTTGCTGATTGCCGCCGTGGTGGCGGTGATTGCGGCGGGCATGTTGACGCGCCAGAGCGTTGCCACCCGTGCGCTGGAGGCCGATCAGCAGCGGGTGCAGGGGCGCTGGATGGTGCAGGGCGGCGTGGAGATCAGCCGCCAAATTCTTTGGGATGCCCGCCAGCGCGATCCGTTGACCCGGCTCGATCAGCCGTGGGCACAGCGCTTGGTGGCGCAGGGTTTCGAGGGGCGACTGGAAGACGAACAAGGCAAGTTCAACCTGCGCAATCTGGTGGCCAACGAACGTGTCGATGAGGCGCAGGTGCAGGCGTTTGAGCGTTTGTGCGAGTTGATCGGGGTCAGTGCCGCTTTGAATCAGCGTATCCGTCAGCGGGTGATCGAGTCGTACCCGCGCCTGTTGAATGTGCAGATTGCCGAGAACAACAACGGCTTCGATAGCGGTCGCGCCACATCGCCTAACGCCTCGCGCAAACCACAAAATCCGACGCTGCCGATGCTGCGCAGCATCGATGATTTGCGCAGTGTTGACGGTGTGAATGACGCGTTGATTGGCAAACTGGCGCCGTACATGACGGTGATTCCCGCGACCACCTGGATCAACGGCAATACCGCCACTGCACCGGTGCTGGCGGCGTATGTGCCGGGGCTGTCGCTGGCGCGCGCGCAGGCGTTGATCAATGAGCGTGACGCCGGACGCTGGTTCATCAACCGGGGCGACTTCGTTAACCGCTTGCGCATGCCGAATCTGGAAGTCAGCAGCGTCAAGGTCGGCATCACCAGCGACTGGTTTCGCCTGCGCGGTGAAGCGCGACGCGAGCGGCGCCGGGTCAGCCTTGATGCGTTGTTGCATCGTAGCCAGGACCGTTTGCCGCAGGTGATCTGGTCGCGGGTGGGCGTATGACTCAGTTAAGGGTTGCGCTGCCGCCATTGGCGGAACTGGACTTGGACAGCACGCTGAATTGCGCATGGCTGGATCGTCAGGGCCAGGTCAGCCGTGAAGACTGGCTGACGTTGGCGCAGTTGATTCAGCTGCCGAAACTGCCGCCACTGCTGTGTTTTCTGCACCCGGGGGACAGTCTGTTGGCGAGTATCGATCTGCCGCCGCTGCCCGCAAACAAGACCGCAGCGGCGGTGCAGTGCGCGGCGCAGGCGCTGATGCTCGGCGACAGCAGCGAAATGCACATCGCCCACAGTCCGCGTGACGAGGCGGGGCGGTTGCAAATCGCGTGGGCGTCGCGTCAACGCCTGCTGCACCTTGCGCATCTCCTCAAGCATTCCGGCCTGAACCTGCGCGGTCTGTACCCGGCGGTCTACAGCTTGCCGGTGCTGCCGGGCCTTGTCGCGTACGTGCAGGACGGCCATCTGTTGCTGCGCGAAAGTCTGCAATCGGCACGGGTGCAACCGTTGTTTGATGAAGGCGTCGACAACTCGCTGTGGGAGCCGGGCGTTACGCTGCACTGGATCGGCGCTGCGCCGCCACCCGGTGCCGAACTGCCCATGAGCGAAGCCCAGCGCTGGACCGGGCCGGTACCGGGGTGGGGCTTGCACGGCGCGGTGCAACAACAAAGCCATGAACATCGCGGCTGGGGGCGGGCGATTGGTTTTTGCGCGTTGGCCGTGGCGGTGTGGGTAATCGGATTGAACCTCTATGCCGCCCGCGAAGCGAGCCAGGGCCAGCAACTCAAGGCACAAATGAGTCAGCGGGTAAAACAGGCTTTCCCGCAGTTACCGGTGATCCTCAATCCGCTGCAACAGGCTCGTCAGCAATTGGCGGCGCGGCGCAAAGGCGTGGCGGATGATCCGGCGCAAATCTTCAATCGCCTGGTGCTGCAGGCCGGCACTGGCATGCCGTTCATGGCCGGCAGCGTCGAGCGTCTGGCCTATGTCGACGGGACGTTGCAATTGACTCTGCTGACCGACGCTCGCCGCAGCGGCAATGACAAGGATTGGCAAAGCGCCCTGGCCCAGGCCGGGACCAGCGTGACAGCCGACGACGAGGGCTGGACGTTGCGCCCGGCCGCTGAAGCCAGCACCCATGAAACCGAAGACAACAGCAGCGAGGCAGACGATGAATAAGGCTGCGTTTGTGATGTACCGCGCCCGCTGGCAGGGCTTCAATCGTCAGTTGCAGGCGCGTTGGCAGCCGTTGGCGTTGCGCGAGAAACGTATGGTCGCGGGGATGGCCATCGCGCTGTTCGGGTTGCTGGTCTGGGTGGCGCTGATTCAGCCACCGCTGAAGAAAATCGCCTATTGGCAAGCCGAAACGCCAAAACTGCGCGCCCAGACCGAGGCGCTGCAAGTGCTGCTGCGCGAGGTCAACGTGCGCCCGGACGGACAAAGCGTCGGCCAGTCACTGGAGCAAACCCTGCAGGCCAGTGGTCTGGCCGGACACTACCAATTACACGCCGCAGGCGCCGGTTCATGGCAACTGACCTTCGACGCCGCACCGGCCGACGCGGTGCTCGACTGGCTGCTGAGCCAGCCGTCGCAACGTTCTCTGCAAGTGGTCGAGGCCCGTTTGCAACGCACCGACAACACCTCGACCGAGGTTACTGCCGGCACTCTGTCAGGCACCGTTCGCATGGATCAGGCGCTGGGCGCTAAGGAAGCTTCATGAAGGGGTCAGGATCCAAACCGGCACGCATGGCATTGCCGATGCTGCTGATGGCGTTGAGCGCGTGCAGCAACACCTCTACACCGCCAAATCCGCCGCCGTTGCTGGTCGACAGCGAACTCGGCCGGCCGTTGGCCAACACTCAGCGCAGCGGTGATGCGGTGCTTGATCGCGAGCGGGCTCAGGCGCAAGTCAGGCGCGCGCCCAAGCAATTGCACAACATCACCCAGCGCGCTCGTGGTAGCGCCGCCTCACGGGGCAGCGCCGTGCCGAGCAATCCGCTGGGTGATCAACCGGTGACGCTGAATTTTGTCGAGGCCGATATTCAGGCGGTGGTGCGCGCCTTGTCACGTTCGACCGGTCAGCAGTTTCTGGTCGATCCACGGGTCAAGGGCACTCTGACGCTGGTTTCGCAAGGGCAGGTGCCGGCGCACCAGGCCTACGACATGCTGCTGTCGGCTCTGCGCATGCAAGGCTTTGCCGTGGTCGATGTCGGCGGGGTCGCCCACGTCGTGCCTGAGGCCGATGCCAAACTGCTCGGCGGGCCGATCTACAGCGCCGACAAGCCTGCCGGCAACGGCATGCTCACCCGCACGTTTCGACTGCAATACGAGAACGCGGTGAACCTGATTCCGGTGTTGCGGCCGATTGTCTCGCCGAATAATCCGATCAACGCCTATCCCGGCAACAACACCGTGGTCATCACCGATTACGCCGACAACCTGACCCGCGTCGCGCAGTTGATCGCCAGCATCGACACGCCAAGCGCCATCGACACCGACGTGGTACAGATCCAGAACGGCATCGCTGCCGACATCGCGCCGATGGTCGCTGATTTACTCGACACGCCGGGCAATGATCCGACGCAGAAAATCGCGGTGATTGGCGATCCGCGTTCGAACACCATCATCATTCGCGCCGGCAGTCCGGAGCGCACGGAACTGGCGCGTAATCTGATCTACAAACTGGATAACGCGCAGAGCAATCCGAGCAATCTGCATGTGGTGTATCTGCGCAATGCGCAGGCGTCGAAACTGGCACAGGCGTTACGTGGTTTGCTCACTGGCGAAAGCGACAGCGGCACCAGTGACAGCGCGCGTTCGGTGCTCAGTGCCATGGGCAGCAGCGGCAGTAATGGTGGTTCGAGCGCTCAGAGTGGTACGCAAACCAGCGGCACTACTTCGACCACTTCCAGCAACGGTAGCACTGGCGGCAGTTATGCCCAGGGCAGCAGCGCCACCAGCGGCAGCGCCCAAAGCACCGAACAGAACGTTGCGTTCAGCGCGGGTGGCGTGACGATTCAGGCGGACGCGACCACTAACACCTTGCTGATTTCGGCGCCGGAGCCGCTCTACCGCAACCTGCGCGAAGTCATTGATCTGCTCGACCAGCGCCGCGCGCAAGTGGTGATCGAAAGCCTGATCGTTGAAGTCGGCGAGGATGATGCCAGTGAGTTCGGCGTGCAGTGGCAGACTGGCAACCTGGGCGGCAATGGCGTGATCGGCGGGGCGAATCTCGGTGGTTCCGGGATCAACCTTAGCGGCAAGACCAGCCTTGACGTGTTGCCGCAAGGCTTGAACCTCGGTTACGTCAACGGCACCGTCGACATCCCCGGCATCGGCAAGATTCTCGATCTGAAAGTGTTGGCGCGAGCGCTGAAGAGCAAGGGCGGTACCAACGTGCTGTCGACACCGAACCTGCTGACGCTGGACAACGAAGCGGCGAGCATTTTCGTCGGCCAGACCATCCCGTTTGTCAGCGGCAGCTACGTCACTGGCGGCGGGGGCACCAGCAACAACCCGTTCCAGACCGTGACGCGTGAAGAAGTGGGGTTGAAACTCAACGTGCGCCCGCAGATTTCCGAGGGCGGTACGGTCAAACTCGACATCTATCAGGAAGTCAGCAGCATTGACGAGCGCGCGTCCAACAGCGCGAGAGCGGCGGGCATTGTCACCAACAAACGTGCGATCGACACCAGCATCCTGCTCGATGACGGACAGATCATGGTGCTCGGCGGCTTGCTGCAGGATGGCTACAGCCAGAGCAATGACGCGGTGCCGTGGCTGTCGACCATCCCCGGAATTGGCGCGCTGTTTCGCAACGAGCGCCGGGCGATCAGCAAGACCAACCTGATGGTGTTCCTGCGCCCGTACATCATTCGCGACAGCGAAGCGGGACGCAGCATCACACTGAACCGTTATGACTTCATGCGCCGCGCACAGGGCGGTTTGCAACCGGAGCGCAGTTGGGCGATGCCGGACATGCAGGCGCCGCAATTACCCACGGCGGCGCAAGGCGTTCCGGTGAGCAGGCCGACGTCGGGGCCGCGCGCCACGATTAAAGCAGTGCCTTTGCAATGAGCGTCTTGCCTTACGCCTGGGCCAAGGCTCAACGCATTCTGTTGTGTGACGGCGTGCTGACGGTGTGCCCGTCAACGCCCGGCTGGTCGATCAGCGAGGTGCGACGCCAGTTCGGCGCGGCAAAAGTTGCGCGGGTGCGCGATGACGAACTCGACGGTTTGCTCGCCGCCGCCTACGCCGACACGGGCAGCGCCGCGGCGGTGGTCGGCGCTGCTGAAAACGAAGTCGACCTTGATCGTCTGATGCAGGACATGCCGGAAATCACCGACCTGCTGGACACCCAGGACGGCGCGCCGGTGATCCGCATGATCAACGCGCTGCTCACCCAGGCCGCTCGCGATGAGGCCAGCGATATTCACATCGAACCGTTCGAAACCCATTCGGTGGTGCGCTATCGGGTCGACGGCACCCTGCGTGACGTGGTCTCGCCGCGCAAGGCGTTGCACGGTGCATTGGTGTCGCGGATCAAGATCATGGCCCAGCTCGACATCGCCGAAAAACGCCTGCCGCAGGACGGTCGTATCGCGCTGCGCGTGGCCGGGCGACCGATCGACATTCGCGTTTCAACGGTGCCCACCGGCCATGGCGAACGCGTGGTGATGCGTTTGCTCGACAAACAGGCCGGGCGTCTGCATCTGGAAACCCTCGGCATGGACGCGCAGGTGCTGGCCAAACTCGACCACCTGATCCGCCAGCCCCACGGCATCGTCCTGGTCACCGGCCCCACCGGCAGTGGCAAGACCACCAGCCTTTACGCGGCGCTGGCGCGACTCGATGCCAGCACCAGCAACATCCTCACCGTCGAAGACCCGGTGGAATACGACCTGCCGGGGATCAGCCAGATCCAGGTCAACGCCAAGATCGACATGACCTTCGCCCTCGCGCTGCGGGCAATTCTGCGCCAGGACCCGGACATCATCATGATCGGCGAGATCCGCGATCTGGAAACCGCGCAAATCGCTGTACAGGCTTCGCTGACCGGTCACCTGGTGTTGGCGACATTGCACACCAACGACGCGGTGTCGGCGGTCAACCGCTTGATCGACATGGGCGTCGAGCCGTTTCTACTGGCCTCGTCGATGCTCGGCGTGCTGGCGCAGCGCTTGGTGCGGCGCCTGTGCAATCAGTGCAAACAGGAAGACCCGGCAGCCCCCGGCACCTGGCGCCCCATCGGTTGCCCGGCGTGTAATCAAACCGGCTACAGCGGCCGCACCGGCATTCACGAATTGTTCTGCATCGACGACGACATTCGCACCTTGATTCACCAAGGGGCAGGGGAGCAAGCCTTGCGCGCTTCGGCAGCCAAGGCCGGCATGTTCAGCTTGCGCGAGGACGGTGAGCGCTGGATTCGCAGCGGAGCCACCGCCCCCGAAGAAATCCTGCGTGTGACACGGGACGCCTGATGAATCGCTATCGTTTTGAAGCCGCCGACGCCAGCGGCAAAATCGAATCCGGGCACCTGGAAGCGGACAGTCAAACCGCCGCGTTCAGTGCCTTGCGTGGGCGCGGCTTGACCGCGTTGTCGGTGCAAAAGGAAAGCAACGTCGCCCATCAGGGCGGTGGTGGATTGTTCAGTGCCAAGCTCTCGGACAACGACCTGGCCTGGGCCACCCGGCAACTGGCGAGCCTGCTCGGCGCCAGTTTGCCGCTGGAAGCGGCGTTGAGTGCCACGGTCGAGCAGGCCGAGAAAAAGCACATCGCCCACACCCTCAGCGCGGTGCGCGCCGACGTGCGCAGTGGCATGCGTCTGGCCGAATCGCTGGCGTCGCGACCACGGGATTTTCCCGAGATCTACCGGGCGCTGATCGCGGCGGGGGAGGAGTCCGGTGATCTGGCGCAGGTCATGGAGCGGCTCGCGGATTACATCGAGGAGCGCAACAATTTGCGGGGCAAGATTCTCACCGCGTTTATCTATCCGGGCGTGGTCGGGCTGGTGTCGATCGGCATTGTGATTTTCCTGCTCAGTTATGTGGTGCCGCAGGTGGTCAGTGCGTTTTCTCAGGCGCGACAGGATCTGCCGGGTTTAACCCTGGCGATGCTTAACGCGAGTGATTTCATCCGCAGTTGGGGCTGGCTGTGCGCGGGGATCATGGCCGCAAGCTTCTGGAGCTGGCGCCTGTATCTGCGCAACCCGGCGGCGCGTTTGAGTTGGCATCATCGGGTGCTGAAACTGCCGCTGATCGGGCGCTTCATCCTCGGCCTGAACACCGCCCGATTCGCCTCGACCCTGGCGATTCTCGGCGGCGCCGGGGTACCGCTGCTGCGCGCACTGGAAGCGGCGCGGCAGACCTTGTCCAACGACCGCTTGAGCCTGAGTGTCAGCGACGCCACGGCCAAGGTGCGCGAGGGCGTGAACCTCGCGGCGGCGTTGCGGGTGGAGAACGTGTTTCCGCCAGTGCTGATTCACCTGATCGCCAGCGGCGAGAAAACCGGTTCGCTGCCACCGATGCTCGAACGTGCGGCGCAGACCCTGTCCCAGGATATCGAGCGGCGGGCGATGGGCATGACCGCGCTGCTTGAGCCCTTGATGATTGTGGTGATGGGCGCGGTGGTGCTGGTGATTGTGATGGCAGTGTTGTTGCCGATCATTGAGATCAATCAGTTGGTGCAGTAGCGGGTTTTGATGGTGTCTGATCGGGCCTCTTCGCGAGCAAGCCCGCTCCCACAGGAGGAACGCATTTCAACTGTGGGAGCGGGCTTGCTCGCGAAGAGGCCAGTCAGGGCAATAAATAATCCAGATTTTTTCCCAGGACTTCAGCCTCACCCGACCGTTGACTCAACCATCCTCGGGTTCTCTTTTCTGTCATCTGCAACGACCCGACAACGGCTCCAGCCCGATTCTGCCAAAACCCTGATCCAGACATCCCGCCAGCCACTGCAAACACCCGAGAAAATCGCGCAAAAATCACCGCGCACCTCCCGAGGTTTTTTCCTCTATCTGTCACCGGAACCTGCGAATTTCTCAGTGCGACTTAATCTGGGCCAACGCCTGCGAGGGCCAGGTGAGTCTTTCAAGTGTCATGCAGCCCCCTGAAAACCTGTGTTCACACCCTAGTTGAAAAGGAGATTCTTCATGTTCAAGCGCACTCTGATCGCCGCTTCCCTGACCGTCGCCGCTCTGGCCTCCGCTCAAGCCATGGCCGTTACCGGTGGTGGCGCAACTCTGCCAGCCGCTCTGTACAAAGGTTCTGCCGACAGCATCCTGCCAGCCAACTTCAGTTACGCCGCCATCGGTAGCGGCGGTGGCAAGACGGCTTTCCTGACCAACAACCCAGCCGGTTTCGGCACCACCGGCACTGTGCACTTCGCCGGTAGCGACTCGATTCTCAGCGCTTCGGAAATCAACACCTACAACACCAACTTCGGTGCTTCGTACGGCCCGCTGATCCAACTGCCATCGGTTGCCACTTCGGTTGTCATTCCGTACAAAAAAGCCGGCCAGACTGCTCTGAACCTGACCAGTGCTCAGCTGTGCGATGCTTTCTCTGGCGCAAAAACCACTTGGGGCGCGCTGCTGGGTACTTCCGACTCCACCAAGATCCGCATTGTTTATCGCAACGTCTCCAGCGGCACTTCGGAAATCCTGACCCGCCACCTGACTTCGGTCTGCCCGGCTCAGTTCACCACCAGCACCACCTTCACCAACGCTCGTCTGCCAGCCGGTTCGACCCTGCCTTCGAACTGGGTCGGCGTCGCCAGCACTTCTGAAGTCGCCACTGCCGTGAACGCGGTTGACGGTTCCATCGGTTATGTCGGCCCGGACGGCGTTGATGCGACCAGCAACGCGGTCGTTGCTCGTGTGAACGGTGTTCAGCCGACTTCGGCTAACGTCAACCTGGCACTGGCCGCTGTTGCTGCTCCGTCTACCGCTACTCAGGCTGCCAACCCAGCCAACTGGTCGCCCGTGGTACCTAACCCTGCCGTGGGTTACAAACTGGCTGCCTACACCAACTTCATCTTCGGCCAGTGCTACAAGGATGCAGCGGTGGCCGCTGACGTCAAAGCCTTCCTGACCACTCACTACAGCAACCCGGGTAACAACACCGCGACTCAGGCTCACAAATTCGTCGCTGTGCCTAACGCCTGGAAAACCGCTGTAACCGCCAACTTCATCACCAACACGTCGGGCTACAACCTGGACATCAACAACGCCAGCGTCTGCAACGCTATCGGTCGTCCTTTGTAAGCTCAAGCTGGCGTAATCGAAATGGCGGCAACCTTCGGGTTGCCGCCATTTTTTTGCTCGAATACACCCCGAACATGAAGTTTGTGTGACATCCGTTCGGTCGTGACCCTCGCCAACGGCCTATGTCGTAACAGCAGGTTTTTGCACGCCTGCGGCCTTGCGTGGCAACCCAAGTGTGGCAATCAAAAAGGATCTCGTAGTGATGCTCGCTCGCCCATCCCGTCGTCGTACCAACGTTCCGTCCTTCAAGCGTGATGCCGTGGACCCGGCGCTGTGGCTGCTCAAGCCGTTGGCGCAAGCGGTGGCGTTGTGTCTGGTGGCGGGCAGCGCGCACGCGCAGACGGCCTTCAGTTCGAGCTGGTTCGCTGCCAAGGGCGCCGCGCAGCAAGCCGCGGCAGCGCGGCCGAGCGTCGGTGGTTTGCCGGGGATGACGCCGCCATTGGCTCAGCAACAGAGGGCCAATCAGCAGTTGCAGCGGTCGATCCAGACCTTGAACAACACCGTTGCCGCGATTGCAGCACAGCAAGCGGCGCAGGCGGCCGGGCGCGCAACGGCGCTGGGTTCGGTGCAGTTTGTCCCGGACGGTCTGGGCGAGGGCGGTTTGAAGGTCGATAACAGCCTTGCGCAAGGTTGGCAGAACGCCAAGGGGCCGCAACAGACCCAGGCCGACGGCAAGACCACGGTGAAGATCGAGCAGACCGCCGACAAGGCGATTCTCAACTGGGAAACTTTCAACGTCGGTCGTAACACCTCGGTCGAGTTCGCCCAACAAGCGAACTGGGCAGTGCTCAACCGCGTCAATGATCCGAACGCACACGCCAGCCAGATCCAGGGTCAGATCAAGGGTGACGGCACGGTGATGCTGATCAACCGCAACGGCATCGTCTTCAGTGGCAGCAGCCAGGTCAACGTGCGCAACCTGGTGGCGGCGGCAGCGAATATCACCGATATCCAGTTCCGTGATCGTGGCCTGTACTTCGACAGCACCGGCACAGCGCCGACCTTCACTGATGCCGCCGGCAAGGTGCTGGTGGAGCGCGGCGCCTCCATCGCGACGCATAAACCTGTGGCCTCCACCGATGCCGGGGGGTACGCGTTACTGCTCGGCAACGAAGTGCAGAACGACGGCAGCATCAGCACCATCAAGGGCCAGACGGTATTAGCGGCCGGTGACCGTTTTTACATCCGTAAAGGTTCGGGCACCGAAGGCAATGCGCTGTCCACCACCTTCGGTAACGAAGTCATTCCGGGCTTCAAGGCCGGGGCTGTGGCGGGCAAAGTCACTAACAATGGGTTGATTCAATCCGCCACCGGCGACATCACCCTGACCGGTCATGAAGTGGTGCAGAACGGCGTGTTGCTCGCCAGCACTTCAGTGGCGACACGCGGCACGATTCACCTGACGAACCCGATCACCGACACCAGCGGTAGCGTCACGCTGGGGCAGGGCAGTGCCACGGCGATCATGCTCGACAGCAGTGAACTCACGGCCCTCGACAGTCAGCGCGACGCGGCCCTGACCGCCGTCAGCGCCAACAACCGGATTCGTGGCGACCAGTCGCGCATCGAAATCCAGAGTGGCGCCAGCGTCGAGTTCCAGAACGGCTCGATCACCCTGGCCACTGGTGGTCA
The DNA here is from genome assembly GCF_044743485.1 of Pseudomonas sp. NPDC087614. Lineage (NCBI taxonomy): Bacteria > Pseudomonadati > Pseudomonadota > Gammaproteobacteria > Pseudomonadales > Pseudomonadaceae > Pseudomonas > Pseudomonas sp. NPDC087614. The sequence continues at coordinate 86,268 of NZ_JBIUWN010000013.1, forward strand.
GGTTGCGGTCAATGCCCAGCACCGCAGTCTGGTGCGTGACGGCGCGATGATCGATGTGTCCGGTGCTCTTGGCGTCAAAGTGGCGATGGAAAACAACAACATCAAGATCAATGTGCAGGGCAACGAGCAGCGCGATGCCTCGGTCAACCGTGAGAAAGGTGCGCTCAACAGCAATGACATCTGGGTCGATGTGCGCGAGCTGGTCTACGTGCCGGCCGGCACCAACGGCTATCCCACGGATCGTTGGTACACGGCGGGCGGTTTGCTTGAAGTCGGCGGCTACTTAGGCACTCAGGGCCACCGCGTTGGCGAGTGGATGGCGCAGGGCGGTACGGTGAGTTTTGCCGGCAACGATGTGGTCACTGAAAAGGGCTCGCTGATCAACCTGTCCGGCGGCACCCTGGATGTGCAGAGCGGGCAGATCCGCCAGAGCTGGTTGCGTGGCGCGGATGGGCGCTTGTATGAAGTTTCCCGTGCTCCGGGGGATCTGCTCTATACCGGGCTGTACAAAGGTTATGAAGACAACAGCGAGCGCTGGGGCCAGACGAGCTACTTCTACAATCCGCTGATTGCGCCGCGCGCGCGTTTCGAGTCGGGGTACACCGTGGGGCGTGATGCCGGGCAACTGGTAATCGCCACCGCCAACGCCGTGCTCGAGGGGCAGATGATTGGCCAGGTGTATCAGGGCGAGCGGCAGAATCAGGCGCCGAAACCGTTGCTTGATGGCTACGAACAAAGCCAGACGGCGCTGGCACGTCGTGCGCAATTGATTGTCGGCAGTTATGACCCGGCGTATGTGGCGGCGGCGAGTGGATTGCTCTACACGCTCAATCCGTTGCTGGATCAGGTGCAGATTGGCGGCGAGCGTCCGGTGGCCGGCAGTGATCTGGATCTGGCCGGCGCGGTATCCGATTCGCGCAAGGGCAAGCTGTTTCTGGATAACGGTCAACTCAATGGTTTTCGCCTCGGCGCGCTCAAGGTGTCGGCCAAGGATCAAGTCGCCGTGGATGGCGCGCTCGCGGTCGATGCCGGTGGCGACATCACCCTGTATGCCCCGGATGTGCAAATGGGCGCCGACCTGACGGCTCGCGGTGGCAGTGTGCGGCTGGGTAACGTGCTCAATCAGTTCAACGGCTCGACAACCACCGACACGCAACTCACGGCGAAATCCGGCAACGCGGCACAGGTAGTGGTTGCCGAAGGCGTGCGACTGGATACTCGCGGTGTGTGGAGCAACCTGCGCACCAATCCGGATGATGGCGCGAGCCTGGCGTATCTCAACGGGGGGCTGGTGTCGATTCGCAGCAGTGGCGATATCGATATCGACGCCGGCAGTCTGCTCGATGTGTCTTCTGGCGGCGCGCTGCTCGCCAACGGCAAGACCCGGGGCGGCAAGGGCGGTGATTTGACGCTGGAATCCAGCGCCATTAGCGCACCGGGCCAATCGCATTTGAACCTTGCTGGCGAAGTGCGTGGCTACGGTGTGACGGGCGGCGGCACCCTGACCGTGCAGGCTAACAAGCTACTCATCGGGCAGGCTGACAAGGTGCTGGCCGACAACACCCTGCAGTTGTCCGCCGACCTGTTCAACAAGGGCTTCAGCGCTTACAACCTGATCGGTCTGAGCGGGCTCGACGTTGCCGAAGACACGGCGATTGACGTGAGCATGCCGGTGTACCGCTTTGCCGAAGCCGCGCCGGATCAGGTCAGCGGTGTTGATCCGCAATCGGCACTGGAACTGTGGACGCCAATGCTCTTCCAGGAAAACCCGATCAAGGGAGTGCTGACCCAACGTGCCGGAGCCAGCCTGACATTGCAGGGCGGGGCCAGTCTGGTCGGTCTGATCGACGCGGCCAACAGTGCGTTGACGCTTGGCCGTGGTTCGCGCATCAGCGTCGATCCGGGGCAGAGCATCAAGCTGCGCGGTGCCGGGCAGATCACGGTTGAAGGTGAGCTCAATGCCTGGGGCGGCACGGTTGATATCCGCCAGCAACAGTTCGGCTCGATCAAACCGGATACGTCGATTCAATTGGCCGATCCGACTGCGCATAACCGTTCTATCTGGATCGGCGAGCAGGCGGTGCTGGATGTCGCTGGACGCGCCAACACCGCGCTCGATGCCTTGGGTCGAACCTACGGGCAGGTCGGCAAGGGTGGCAGCATCATCATCGGCGGTGAAATCGATTCGAAACGCGCGACTGCCACGGCTGCCGACGCCTACGTGATTGTGCGTCCGGGCGCGCGGCTTGATGCCTCTGGCACCGAGGCGATTCTGGATGTCGCCGGTCAGGGGCCAACCCGCGTTGCGACAGATGGCGGTCGCGTCAGCCTGGGTTCCTACAACGGCCTGTTCATTGATGGTCACTTGCGTGCGACGGCGGGCGGTGTCGGCGCTGCCGGCGGTCGTCTGGACATCGCCCTTGAGACGCCGCTTTACGCTGACTCGGCAAGCAATGCGGTGCGGGCGCCGAGGGAGATCATCATCGGCCAAGGCGCAGGTGAGGAATCGCTGGCCGTCAATCTGCGACCGGGCCAGGGCGCCGAAGGCTTGCGCTATGGCCAGGCTCGTCTGAGTGCCGACGGCTTGATGGCGGGCGGTTTCGATAACCTGGGCCTGTTGAGCAACGGCATGCTGTCGTTTGACGGCGACGTCAATCTGCACATGAACCAGAGCCTCAATCTGTACGCCGCAGCGTTGTCGCTGGCCGAAACGTCCAGGGAAACGACACGTGTCAACTTGAGCGCTCCGTACTTGCGTTTGTCCGGTGTGGGCAGCTACTTCGCGGGCGTCAACAGGATCCGGCCGCGGTTGACCAATAACCCGACGGCTCAACTGTCGGACGCGACATTCAATGCGTCGGCAGACTTGCTGGACGTGGGTAATGGCCTTTCCGTCGGCACGCAGGGTTCGATTCTGCAACTCAATGCCCCGGCTGTTGAGTACAGCCGCCGGGCGTTCGGTGTGGTGTCACTTGACAGCCGTGGCGACCTGCGTTTCCTCGCGCCAAACGATGGTGCCGAGAAAACCCGGCTGTGGACGCCGGGTGACTTGAATCTTGGTGCTGCGCAGATCTATCCGGGCACTGGCGTCCAGGCTGAAGTGCGGGTCGGTTATCAGGGCGCCGTTGCGGTATCCGACCACACCCTGCGCATCAGCGGCCACGGCGCGGCGCCCGCTGAGGTGCCGTACTCGGTTTTCGGCAATCTGAGCTTTTCTGCTGCGTACATCGAGCAGGGCGGTGTTGTGCGGGCACCGTTGGGCAAGATTGTCCTGGGCGACGATTTGCTGACTACCAGCCACGAGGTACGCCTGCTTTCTGGCAGTACAACGTCGGTGAGCGGTGCCGGTCTGGTCATGCCCTACGGCGGCACCACCGACGGCATCGATTATCTCTACAACGGCAAATCCGTGGTGTTGAACGGCATCACTGGCGAAAAAAACGGTGTGGCAATCGGTGGGCAATACGTTGATGTGCAGAGCGGTGCCCTGATTGATCTGTCCGGTGGTGGCGATCTTCGCGGCGCTGGTTTCATCTCCGGGCGCGGCGGTTCTACCGATGCGCGTTTCAATCCGCTGGTGCGCAATGCCACCGACGGCACTTTCAGCTTGCCGGGGCTGACGAGCAACCCGGTCTATGCCATCGTTCCGGGCAATCAGAGCCGCTATGCGCCAGTGCTGCCGGAAGCGGGCGCGGTCGATCCGCGCGTGGGCCAGCAAATCACCATTGGCGCCGGTGTCCCGGGGTTGGCGGCGGGAACTTACACGCTGTTGCCATCCACCTTTGCCTTGTTGCCGGGGGCGTTCCGGGTCGAAGTCAACGGTCAGGCAACACCGACTGCGACGACGGCGGCGCTGCAACTGCGCAATGGTTCGTGGACCAGCAGCGGGCAGATGTCGATTGCCAATACCGGCCTGCGCGACAGCCTGGCCAGTCAGGTCATCCTGACGTCGGCGGACGTGCTGCGCCGTTACTCGCAGTACAACGAAACCGGGCTTACCCCATTCATCCGCAATGATGCCGCCAGGCGCGGGCTGCCCCGTGCATTGGCGCCTATGGACGGCAAGACCCTGGATCTGCGTTTGAGTACCGGTGGTCAGCAAGACATTGCTTTGCAGTTCAACGGGCGCGCGCTGTTCAACCCCGCCGAGGGTGGGTTAACCGGGACGGCGGTGGTGCGCGGTGGTTATGCCGGCAGTGACCTGGAAATCCTCGGAACCGGGCAGGCGCCGACCGCGCACGTCGCTGGTGTGTCGTTGTATGCCGACACGCTGAATAACCTCAACGCCGGGCGTTTGACCCTCGGTGCAATGCCGGACGTTGTGTACAACACGTCAGGCAATATCATCAGCTTCCTCGGCACCACCGCCAATATCGTGTTGCGTGAGGGGGCCGTCCTTTCTGCGCCGGAAGTCTTGCTGCGCACCACCTTGACCACTGGCGGTATTACGGTCGAGGCGGGTGCCGGGATCAACACGCTCGGTCGCGGCAACGTACCTTACGATTCAACGGCGGGCTTCATATATCAGCCGGGGGCATCAAGCCTGTTGCTCGTGTCGAACGGCTGGACCCACGTGCTGGCGCCACAAGCGGGCTCAAATCTGAGTGGTGCCGGCAGTATCCGAATTGGCACCTGTGCGGCTGATTCATGCAGTAATCCGGCGCTGCTTTATTCGAACGGCAGCATCACCGCTGCCACGGATAACCAGTTTGAGCTCGGTGAAGCCGTGCGCTTCGGCACGCGTCATCTGGCGTTGTCGGTCGGTTCGGTGAATGCCGGCAGTGCCGAGGCGCTGGCGGCGGCAGGCAATCGCGTACCGGCAGGTTTGACCCTCAACCAGAATGTGCTTGATCGACTGTTGCGCGGCGATACCCAATTTGGCGCTCCGGCACTGGAAACCTTGAGCCTGACTACCCGCGATGCTTTCAATTTCTACGGCAGTGTAAGCCTCGATACGCTTGATCCGCAGACCGGCCAAAGCAAACTGCAGAACCTGGTGCTCATCACTCCGGCGATCTACGGTCTGGGCGATGCCAACGATGTGGCGACCATCCGCACCGCCAACCTGGTCTGGAACGGCGCCACCCAAACACCCGGCAGCGTTATCACTGGCGGCGCCGGCACGGGCAGCGGCACGCTGGATATCCAGGCGCAACGCATCGAACTGGGTTACGGCCCGATGCCACAGCCCAGCGGCCTGGATCAGAACAATCGTCTGGCGCTGGGTTTTGCCAACGTCAACCTGACGGCCAGCGAACGCATCACCGCCAACCACAAGGGCAGTCTGGCGGTGTATCAGGAGCAGGGCGCTTACGACCCGGTCAAGGGCTACAGCTACAGCGGCGGCAATCTGAACCTGCGCACGCCGCTGCTCACCGGTGAAGCAGCATCGGTCAGTTTGCTCAAGGCCGGCAACAGCCTGACGCTCAGCAGTGGCGGGGCTTATGGGGGGGCGGATGCCTTGGGTGCGGAACTCAACCTTGAGGCTCGCAACATCGTTCTCGATAGCCGTATCGCCTTGGCCAGCGGCAAACTGACCGTGAAGTCCGAAGATGATTTAAGCCTTGGCAACGCCGCCGTGCTGGATCTGACCGGGCGTACCTTGCCGTTCAACGATGTCAGCAAGTACAGCTGGGGCGGTGACATATCGCTGTACAGCGCCAACGGCAATATTCGTCAGGCGGCGGGCTCGCGAATCGATCTGTCGGCGAATAACAACCAGGCCGGTAATCTCAGCGTCGTCGCGTTGGCCGAGGCGGCCGGTATGGTCGATCTGCAAGGCGAGATCCTTGGTGGCAGCAGCGGTTACTACGACGCCGGGGGCACGTTGGTGCCGTACAAGGCCGGCGGCGTTGACATTCGCGCGCAGCGTCTGGGGGGGGATGCCACTGAACAGTTCGCCGCGCTCAACCAGCGTTTGAATGCCGGGCAGGTCTTCGGCAGCCGCAGCTTGCAGCTCAAGCAAGGCAACCTGCTCATCGGCGACGGCCTCAAGGCTGGCGAGGTCAATGTCTCGGTGGACAATGGCAGTCTGACGGTGGCCGGTCTGATCGACGCCAGCGGCGAGCGTGTCGGCAGTATTCGTCTGTCGGCGAAAAACGCTCTGACCCTGACCGGCAACAGCGTGCTCGATGCCCATGGTCGTGTGCTGCGGGTCGACAGCTACGGCAAGATCATCGATGCGCCGAACCGGGCGACGGTCGAGCTCAATTCCGGTGATGGTCTGCTCACCCTGGCTTCTGGTGCGCGGATCGATCTGCGTCACGGCACTGATGCGGTACCAGGCATTCTCGCGGGGCAAAACGATGGAATGCTGCGTGGCACGCTGGAGCTGAACGCGCCGCGGCTGGGCAGCAATGACATCGCCATTGATGCCAGTGGTGCGTTGACCATTCAGGGCGCACGTTCCATCGGTCTCAATGGCGTGCGTCGCTACACCGATGCTCGCGATGGCACCGATCAGGCCGTCACTGGCCGCCCGTATCAAGTGCTCGATCAGGCCATGCTCGATCGCATTCACGGTGACAGCAACAACTTCATCAACGCCGCTCTGGGCAACAATGATCTGTTGCAACGCAAACTCGCCGGGCTGAACAACGCCACCTATGCCGATGCGTTCCATCTGCGCCCGGGCGTAGAGATTGCCAGCAAGACTGCCGACGGCGACCTGGTGGTGGAGGGTGATCTGGACTTGTCTGGCTATCGCTACGCGAGCCTCAATCCGCATACGCGACTGGACCCGTCGGTTTACGGCTCGGGTGAGGCCGGCAGTCTGGTCATCCGCGCCGGCGGCAATCTCGATATTTACGGCAGCATCAACGACGGCTTTGCGCCGCCACCGCAAACCCAGGATGACGCCGGTTGGAAGCTGATCACCGGTGTGCAGCCGTTCGGTGGCGATCTTATCGTGCCGGGCACTGGCGTTTCACTGGCCGAAGGCACGCAGTTTCCGGTGGGGGCCGTGCTTAATTACGACGTGATGATTCAAGGCGCGGTATTGGCCAGCGGCACCTTGCTGCCGACTCAAGCGGTATTGGCCCAGGCCTATACCTTTGGCGCTGGCACCGTGCTGGCGGCGGCGATTCATGACGGCAATGGCAATCTGTTGTTTGCCGCCGGCACCTTGCTCTCCGAGAGTGTGACGTTGCCGGCGTCAACGCGCCTGGGGGCGGGGATTCGCCTGAACGACGCCACGTCGCTGCAAGCTATGACCTGGCCAAAAGGCGTGCCGCTGCCGGCCGTATACGATGTGGATGTGGGAACCGTTTCCGGGGTGAAATTGAGCGGTTCACTGGCATTGCTGCGCGGGTCACTCATCCCGTCCATGACGGACGTGAAGTTGGCTGATGGGACAACGATTATCGAATTGCGGTCGTTCAACGGCACCCAGCAGGGCAAGAACTGGGCGGTGGCGAGCATGCTGCCTGCAGGCACTGCCTCGTGGTCGATGCGTGTGGTGGCCGGCGCTGATCTTGACGCGGCGGATAATCGCACGGTCCAGCCGTTGACCAGCGGTGGTCATCTGCGGCTGGCGGACACTCACTATGGTGCGACGATTACGCAGGGCGTAGCGAAACTGGTCTGGGCCGTAGACAATCAGTATGGCTTCCCGCCCTACGAACCCATCCCCGACGAGTATCTGATTCTTTGTGAAATCGGCCCAAGCGATTGTGCGCCGATGGCGCGTTGGGTCTGGGCGCCGGGTAGCGGCATGGGCGCTGATTACGAGCCGGTTCCTGATGATTATCTGATCCTCTGCGAACTGCAGCCGGACCTGTGTCTGGAAAACAACCCGCAAAAATCCGCCAAGGTGCACACCCAGATGTTCAGCGTGCTGCGAACCGGCACGGGCGATCTCGACTTGATGGCGGCCGGCAATCTGAGTATGGATTCGCCTTTCGGCGTGTACACCGCAGGGACGCAGTCGGCTAATGTCGACCCGCTCTACAACCAGATGCGCGGGCACCTGTCCGATACAAACTCGGTTTTAGGCAGCACGGGAGCCGATTACGAAAAATGGGTCAACGGCGGCACTGACAGCCTCTATCAGGCCTGGTATCCGCAACTGGGCGGTAACCTCAGCATCAATGCCGGTGGCTCGATCTCCGGCGATTCGGTGGGGCGTAAAGAGCAGAAGTCGGGCGGTACTCGTGAGCAGATAGCCAGTGTTGCCGTTGGCAACTGGCTGTGGCGTCAAGGCACGGGGAATGCCGATGTTCCAACGGCCTGGTGGATCAATTTCGGCAGCTACATCACTCAACCGATACCCGACAGCAATATGAGTACCGAGCCGTACCTGGTGGGTTTCACCGGCTTTGGTACGTTGGGCGGCGGCAACATCAGTCTGCGCGCCGGGGCCGATGCGGGCATGTTGAAGCCGCTGGGAGACGCGACGAGTTACCTGCGCAGCCAGGGGCTCAACGTTGCAGTCGGCAGCACCGGCAGGGTCGGCAGCGATGGCCGCGTGCAAATGACGGGTGGCGGTGACATGGATATCCGCATTGGCGGCGAGCTCAACCCGTCACTGCAGGCCCGGGCTGGCGATACCGGCGGGGCGCGGCCGTTTCACGACCTGCAAGGTGCGTTGGTCAACCTGCGCGGCGCGGTGCAATTGACTGGCGGCGCCTTGGGCGGTATCGATCTGCAGTACGGCGCCGCGTCACGTTCGCATGACATCAGGGAAACCCGCGCGCTTGACCCGTTTACATCAACTACAAGCACAGCCTCTGGTGGTCTGGTATTGATCCCCGGTGACTCGGGGATGAGCCTCAGCACCCGTGGCGATCTGGTGCTGGGCGGAGCAAGCGACCCGGGACGCGTCAGCCTGCAGAACGCTACCCCGGTCTTCGACGCCAATGGTGACATCCAGAGAGGCGGGATCCTCAGTGGGTTTTCATTGTGGACCGAGCACACCGCCATCGACTTGTTTTCGGCCGGGGGAAACCTTACGCCTTCTACCCAAATGGCAGAGTTTAATGAGTTCAACAACTTCAGTTTACCGCTGGGGCGAAACACATCGCCTACAGACGGTCGATTCGTCTATCCGTCGATTTTGCGCGCAGTGGCGGGTCAGGGATCGATTTATGCCGGGCCTTCAGCATCGGTAAAAAGGAACGATTTCCCGCTGTCCGCCTACTCATTGCTCTTGGCGCCGTCGACAGCTGGCCAGCTGGAAATGCTGGCGGGCGATTCCATCTACGCCGGCGGCTATGCGATCAATCAGTCCGGAGCGAGTCCAGCGTCCATTGCCACGCCGTTCAATCCGGCGTTCAACCGCTTTGACAACAATGCGCAAGTCAGACCCGTCGCCACCAATTACAGCAGTGACGGCGTCGCATCGGACGGCAACTTGCGTTATCCGTTGTTCGCATTTGGCCCCAACACGTATTCGGGTCTCAGCGGAGTGCAGGGGCCCGCACGCTTCTATGCATTAACTGGCGATCTGGTGGGCGTGCGCAACGGCGAAACTCTGAATTTCACTACGTCCAAACGTACTTGGTATGAGGCGGCGGGGCCGGTGTGGATGATTGCCGGTCGCGACATCGTGGCGTCCGGGACCAATCTGGGCCAGCCCACTCAAGTCCAGTCGGATGAAATGGGTGTCGGGCGAGAGCTCATCACCTCCGCTGGCAACCTGTTCATCCACAATAATCCGCGAGACGTTTCACGGGTTTCGGCAGGTCGCGACATCCTCTATAGCAGTTTCGATATCGCCGGGCCGGGTGTTCTGGATATCAACGCCGGACGCAACATTCTCATGGAAAACCGTGCCAGCATCACCAGCCTCGGGTCGTTGGTGGCGGGGGATAATCGTGCGGGTACCAGTGTGGTGCTGCAGGCCGGCGCGGGGGCGCAAGGCCCGGATTATGCGCAGTTCATCGCGCGCTATCTGAGCCGGCAGAATCTCGCCAATCCGGAAAGGTCCCTTACCGGGCAACCGGGCAAAGTGGTCAAGACCTACCTTGACGAACTGCAGAGCTGGCTGACCCTCGGCTACGGCTTCAGTGGCAACGCCGAACAGGCGCAAGCGTTCTACGCCGCGCTGCCAAGTGCCCAGCAGGCGATTTTCGCGCGGCAGGTGTACTTCGCCGAACTGCGTGCCGGCGGCCTGGAGTACAACGATGTCGACGGCCCGCGTCAGGGCAGTTATTTGCGCGGTCGCAACGCCATCGCGGCGCTGTTCCCGACTACCGACGTGGCCGGCAATCCGATCCGTTACGACGGCGACATCACGATGTATGGCGGAGCAGGGGTCAAGACCCTGTTCGGCGGCGACATTCAGATGCTCACCCCGGGCGGTGGTCTGGTGTTCGGCATCGAAGGCGCGGTGCCGCCATCGACGGCGGGGATCATCACTCAGGGTTCAGGCAATATTCAGCTCTACTCCCAGGGCAGTATTCTGCTGGGCCAGAGCCGGATCATGACCACGTTCGGCGGGTCGATCCTCGGCTGGTCGGCCGAGGGCGACATCAACGCCGGTCGTGGTTCGAAAACCACTGTGGTCTACACCCCGCCGAAACGCGTGTACGACACTTGGGGCAACGTGAGCCTGTCGCCATCGGTACCGAGTACCGGCGCCGGTATCGCCACGCTCAACCCGATTGCCGAAGTGGTGCCGGGCGATATCGACCTGATCGCGCCGCTGGGCACCATCGATGCGGGCGAGGCGGGGATTCGGGTGTCGGGCAACGTCAACATCGCCGCGCTGACGGTAGTCAACGCCGCCAACATTTCGGTTCAGGGCAAGGCGACGGGGGTGCCGGTGGTATCGGCGGTGAATACCGGGGCGATCACCTCGGCCAGTTCCGCCGCATCGTCGGCCACGCAAGCGGCGGAAGATGTCGCCCGTCAGCAGCAGGCGGCTTCGCGGCAGAACCAGGCCTCGGTGTTCACCGTGCAGGTGCTGAGCTTCGGCAACGAACAGCTTGCGCCGTCGCGCGATGGCGCCAGCCGTGCATCGGCGCCGGGTTACAACCCGAACAGCCCGGTGCAGGTGTTGGGTGCCGGGGCGCTGGATGAACAGGCGAAGCAGCAGTTGACCGAGGAGGAACGTGGGCAACTGACGTTGTAAAAGACTCTCGTGCAGTACGTTTGGGCGGCCGGTGGGTCGCCCTTTTTTTGCATGCCTTATTCCATTCTGTACAGCGGACAGCGTACGTCCAGGGCAGCAGTCGCTGATTCGTCATTGACCGACCCACAATAGAACCCGCACCCAAGGCGCGCAAGCCGGCGGATTCTGGCTTGGCTGTAGGCAAAGGCGCAAGGGTGCGTGGCTTTGCGGACGTAGCGTTACACGCTCTTCAACAAGATCTCCGAGACGAGTTTAAAACCAAAAGCCGCGCGACTTTTTAATAGGCGCGCGGCTTTAAGGACTACGACTGTAGGCATTGCTTTACCGCAGCAGGTCTCAATTAATCATTGTTGTTCAACGGCGGCACAGACGCTTCTCTGGCCTCTACCGGCTCCTCATTGCTACTCGTCGCTCCGAGTACACCCACATTAAGCAATAAAAAACTCAACCCGTGATGGGGGTTGGCTGATTGCACCAGCCATCCGAAACTGCGGGTATCTACGTTGTAAACCTCGGCCGAGTCTCCGCTGGCGGTGCCGGTCCACGCATTGGCCAGGTGAGGATACGGCGGGCTTGCAGTCCAATTGAACCAAGGCTGGAAGAAGCAGCGCTCCATGACCGCGCGGATTTGCGGTGTCAAATTGATATGTCCTCTTTGCGCCTGCGATTGCTGGTATCTCGGGTAAGTCCAGTCTCCGTTTCCATGCACCCACAAATCGTAGATATTGGCAACTCTGACTGAGTAGCTGACCTTCGCACCACGTTGATCAGTGATAACGATGGTTGTAGTTCCGTTGCCCATTCCCGTGACTTTGCCGCTACTGGCAACCGCCGCGATTGCGCTGTTCGAGGAACGATAGGTATAGGACGGGAGGCCGCCAGTGGGAGTGCGAACCATTGTGTTGTCAATGGCATCGACACCGTTGAAGTTCGGGCAATAGCCACTTCTCACCATTACGCCATCCAGCACCATCGGCGTCGTTTCGACTGAAAGTGGCTCTGTCACCGTCAGCAATCGCACATTGGAATACACCGGAGTGCTGTGATACAGCGACTTGGCATACAACCGCCGCGCCCCAAAAGGCACGGTAATCGTAAGACTCCAGAGACCGGTCTCTTTATCGGCAGTCACCTTGCCCTTGGGCACCGCACTTGCACCGCTGCCATCAAAAATCTCTACCTGCAGCCCCTTATTCGCCGCCCCTTTGAGGGTAAGGGTCGTGCTGACGGTGAAGCCGGCTTCCAGCACCTCAACGCCTTTGTCATCCAGCACATTGGTTAGCGTAGGCGCGGTGGCTGCGGCCACGGTTATGGTCCTGACCGCCGACTCGGCACCTGTGCCATACAAGGCCTTGGCCTTGAAGCTGTGCGCGGCGAACGTCAGGTCTGACACCGGCAACGTCCACACGCCATTGGTAGCGGTCGCTCGGCCTTTGGCGGTGGCACCATCGAATATCTCGACTTCCTGGCCTTTGGCGGCGGCACCGGACAGCGTGACGGCGGTTTCTACCGTGGTTTCGTTCTGCGGAATTTCATTGCCGCTCGGCGAACCCTTGACGGAGGTCAGCGTAGGCGCGGTGGCTGCGATCACGGTCAGGGTTCTGGCCGCCGACTCGGCACCTGTGCCATACAAGGCCTTGGCCTTGAAGCTGTGCGCGGCGACCGTCAGGTCTGACACCGGCAACGTCCACACGCCATTGATAGCGGTCGCTCGGCCTTTGGTGGTGGCACCATCGAATATCTCGACTTCCTGGCCTTTGGCGGCGGCACCGGACAGCGTGACGGCGGTTTCTACCGTGGTTTCGTTCTGCGGAATTTC
>NZ_JBIUWN010000013.1:99252-102452 GCF_044743485.1 Pseudomonas sp. NPDC087614
ACTTCATTGCCGCTCGGCGAGCCCTTGACTGAGGTCAGCGTAGGCGCGGTGGCTGCGGTCACGGTCAGGGTTCTGGCCGCCGACTCGGCACCTGTGCCATACAAGGCCTTGGCCTTGAAGCTGTGCGCGGCGACCGTCAGGTCTGACACCGGGAACGTCCACACGCCATTGGTAGCGGTCGTTCGGCCTTTGGCGGTGGCACCATCGAATATCTCGACTTCCTGGCCTTTGGCAGCGGCTCCGGACAGCGTGACGGCGGTTTCTACCGTAAAACCATTCTGCGGAATCTCGCGCCCACTGGGCGAGCCCATCACGGAGTCGAGCGTCGGCGGTATTAATTCCACCGGTTCGCCGATGACAAACTCCAGCACATTCGAATAACTGGTCGTGTTGCTCGCCGCCCGGAAGATTTCGTAGTGCACCTGCACTTTTTTCCCGCGATTAGGTTCGATGTGCTGGGCCACAAACGCCGCGTTCAGCGGGAAAGCCACGTCCCTGTCCTTGGACAGTGCATTGAGTTTTTTAAAGTCGGTAACAGGCTCATTGCCTTCAACGATCCAGAAATACTTCACGATATCGTTGGCCTCGCTCGGAACAGCCACCGGCCGTGGCGCGGTGATTTTGCTGACACCACCGGGCAGGTCTTTGGGGTCCAGCACGCCATCCTTTTCCCCCTGCACGATGGGTTTCACCAGTTCGCGTTGCGCTTCGCCAATGTTCAACAGCGAGGCGTGCAGGGACGCGCGACGGGTGATGGTGCCGTCTTCATCGCTCAGCAGGCAGTACGACAGACGCAGCGTGCCGCCCTCGATGGTTTTGCCGTGTTCGCCGGCGACGGTGACGATGAACCCTTCGGGGGCATTGGCCTCGTCTTCGCTGGGGGAATACCAGTCCAGGTCCGGGTCGTAGGTGGTCAGGTCGGGCCGGGTGCCGAACCATTTCAGTTCGATCGCGTTCTCCGGGGTGATCAGTGGATCGGGGGGAATGCAGATGCGGTATTCGGGCGCGTCGGGGTCGAGCGCGCCACTGATCTGGTCGATTGCGATGGGCGCGGCCAGGCGTGTCGGTTCACCGATAACGCTGTAGGCGCGGGACTTGGATATGGAATTGTCGACCACGGTGCCGCCGCGGCGTACATGATAGGAGTACACCACCGTGAGTTTGGCCAAGGTACGCAGGGTGCTGTTCTTGTGCGCGATCGAGACCCGCACTGGCGGCGTGCTTTCAATACGCTGGATCACCACTTCGCTGATCTCTTTACCTTCGTCGTCGGTACCGAAGACGCTGAGGTAGATCTCGTCGTACTTTTTGAAGATGTTCACGTCCTCCGCCCAGACTTCCACCAGCGGCTGTTCGTCCCCCAGCACCTCCAGATCGACGATGAGACCGTCGGCGTGTTTGAGGATGGGCGCACCCAGGCGCAAGCCCTGGGTGTCGACGACAATACGCACGGCCTCGCACCAGTCTTCGGACTCGTTGTACACGCGGTCGCGGATCTTGTAGCTGACCGACACGCCGTCGGAGTCTCCGGCTGAGAGGATGGTGGACTGGTCGGCCAGCACCACGATGGGATTACCCTCCGGATCGTCGATCTGTTCCTGGGTGACGGGCTCGGACTCCACGGTTTTCCCGGCCCAGGCCAGGATGAGCACGTCACCGACGGCGCAGTTCAGGTAGAGCCAGCCATCGCCGGGCTTGGGTTTGGCGTAGATCAGCACGCCTGCCTCGGCGGTGGCCTTGTCGACACCGTCGCGCACCACATCCGGCGGATCGAAGGCCATGGTCAGTTCGGAGTGGCCATAGTCGGGATTAATATCCTGGCCACCGGGCAGTTCGAGTTTGACGAAGAGCTTGATCATCGGTCCTGGCTCGGCCCTCTGCCCGAAACGCGTGATCTGGTAAGACAGCTCCCAGTCGCCGCTGGGCAAGCGCGGCGGCTCGATGAACAGAGTGACGTGCTTGTCCACCTCGATGTCTTCGGTGATGGTCTTTTGCGCGACCATGGTGGTGCCCAGGTACACCTTGCAGTTATCGCTCTTGCTCATGTTGTTCCAGGCGGGAACCTGGACTTTCAACCCCTTGTCGGGATAGTTGAGTCGTGCAGCGGCGAGGTTGACGCCCCTGGAGCCGTCATCCAGCATCCGGCCGCCGGGGATTTCCGGATCGAGCAAGGCCAGGACGGAGATTGGTTTGCGCGGTTGGACGAGCATCGCGGGGCACTCCTGCCGAAGGTGGGGCGATGGAGTGATTAGGGGATAAAACCGGGGAATGCGCACCTGTCAGATCTGACAGGTGTACGTTGAATTCAGACGAACGGTATCGTTGCTTTTCAGTTCGTGACCGGAAATCCATTCTCTGACGTAGAGAACGGATTTCACGGTTTGACATCAAGCAGGGCAATCGCGATTTTAATAGCGTATTTCACTCCGCGAGTCAGCGAATCCCGACAATATTCGAGGCATGCCCGAATTCTTTCGCGTCGCCATAGCCGCCCCAAACCAGATACTTGGTTCTTCTACTTTTGAATGGCCACCAATCGCTGCCCCTATCGGTAGACCAATAATGGTGATTTCCCATGGGCCATGATGCGCCATACGCGGCGTGTATTTCGTTCAATTCCCCCATGCTGGGAATACGTGCCCCAACTGCGGCGACGTTCCTGTTGGCCATGTTCCAGCCACCATTCCGGCGTTTTTCAAGGTTGTTGTCGCGTCGCCGTCTAACTATGCCGCTCTTTTCTCGGTCTGCTGCTGCCGATCCGGGTTCAACATCACAGTGCCCATCGGCTCCCAGTTTCTTGTCTGGCCAGACCAGCGTTCCGGGCATTTCTCCCGAGCTTGCTCGTACAGCTCATGACGCCGAGCCAGGATCTGATGATCCTGACCACGGTGCCGTTCGGCCGGGGTCACGAAGCGGATTCGGCTGTGCCGGTGTTCGTGGTTATACCAGCGCATAAAATCCCTGACCCAGGCGCGTGCCGCGTCCAGACTGGCAAAGCCATCTGCCGGCCATTGTGGGCAGTATTTCAACGTCCGGAACAGTGATTCCGAGTACGGGTTGTCATTGCTAACACGCGGTCGGCCACGGGACGGCGTGATGCCCAGGTCATACATTTTGCTCAACAGCGTCAGCGATTTCATCGGCGCACCATTGTCCGAGTGCAGTACCAGTGGATCGTGCAAACACTGCTCGCCGATCAC
>NZ_JBIUWN010000014.1:0-102065 GCF_044743485.1 Pseudomonas sp. NPDC087614
AAGGCCAGTGAGCTGCTGGGACTTAACCGCGGCACACTGCGCAAGAAACTCAAGCAGTACGATCTGCTGTAAGCATTCAATCAAACCAGAAAGGCGCCCGCGTAAAACCGGTCGCCTTTTTTGCTGACTTCCTTTGCTTTTGATGGAAATTGAGATGACCGACCAGACTACCCGCCTGCCGATCCGCCGCGCCTTGATCAGCGTTTCCGACAAGACCGGGATCCTCGAATTCGCCAAGGAGCTAGAAGCGCTGGGCGTCGAGATCCTCTCCACCGGCGGGACGTTCAAGCTGCTGCAGGACAACGGCGTTGCCGCAGTGGAAGTCGCGGATTACACCGGTTTCGCAGAGATGATGGACGGTCGGGTGAAAACCCTGCACCCGAAAATCCACGGCGGCATTCTCGGCCGTCGCGGCATCGACGACGCGATCATGAACGAGCATGGCATCAAGCCGATCGATCTGGTTGCCGTTAACCTCTACCCGTTCGAAGCCACCATCAACAAGCCTGGCTGCGACCTGCCGACCGCCATCGAGAACATCGACATCGGCGGTCCGACCATGGTCCGTTCGGCCGCGAAAAACCACAAAGACGTAGCGATCGTGGTGAACGCCAGCGATTACGCCAATGTCCTCGAAAGCCTCAAAGCCGGTGGCCTGACCTACGCTCAGCGTTTCGACCTGATGCTCAAGGCCTTCGAACACACCGCCGCCTATGACGGCATGATCGCCAACTACATGGGCACCGTGAACCAGGCTGCCGAGACACTGAGCACTGAAGGTCGCAGCGAATTCCCGCGCACCTTCAACAGCCAGTTCATCAAGGCTCAGGAAATGCGTTACGGCGAGAACCCGCACCAGAGCGCGGCGTTTTATGTTGAAGCCAAACCGGCCGAAGTCGGTATCGCCACCGCGACCCAACTGCAGGGCAAAGAGCTGTCGTACAACAACGTGGCCGACACCGACGCTGCGCTGGAATGCGTAAAGAGCTTCGTCAAGCCAGCCTGCGTGATCGTCAAGCACGCCAACCCGTGCGGCGTGGCTGTGAGCCCGGACGCCGAAGGCGGCATTCGTCAAGCTTACGAACTGGCCTACGCCACCGACACCGAATCGGCGTTCGGCGGCATCATCGCCTTCAACCGCGAACTGGATGCTGAAACCGCCAAAGCCATCGTCGAGCGTCAGTTCGTCGAAGTGATCATTGCCCCGTCGGTGAGCGAACAAGCCCGCGCCATTGTGGCGGCCAAAGCCAACGTGCGCCTGCTGGCCTGCGGCGAGTGGTCGGCTGACCGCGCTGCGGCGTGGGACTACAAGCGCGTCAATGGCGGCCTGCTGGTACAGAGCCGTGACATCGGCATGATCGGCAGCGAAGACCTGAAAGTCGTGACCAAGCGCGCTCCGACCGAGCAAGAGATCAACGACCTGATCTTCGCCTGGAAAGTCGCCAAGTACGTTAAATCCAACGCCATCGTCTACGCGAAAAACCGTCAGACCATCGGTGTCGGCGCCGGCCAGATGAGCCGCGTGAACTCGGCGCGTATCGCCGCGATCAAGGCGGAGCACGCTGGCCTGCAAGTGGCGGGCTCGGTCATGGCATCGGACGCGTTCTTCCCGTTCCGCGACGGTCTGGACAACGCGGCCAAGGTCGGTATCACTGCGGTGATCCAGCCGGGTGGTTCGATGCGTGATGCTGAAGTGATTGCAGCGGCCGATGAAGCCGGCATCGCCATGGTGTTCACCGGCATGCGCCACTTCCGTCACTGATTCAACGCGATCCAAATGTGGGAGCGGGCTTGCTCGCGAATGCAATCTGTCAGCGACAACGGTTTCGACTGACACTGCGCTTTCGCGAGCAAGTCGAATCGTCGCACCGCCGCTCCCACAAAAAAGCAGCTTCATTGCTGCCTCCAGAATGAGCGTCATCCGAGGTTTTAGAAATGAATGTTTTGATCATTGGCAGCGGTGGCCGTGAACACGCCCTGGCCTGGAAAGTGGCTCAGGATCCGCGCGTACAGAAGGTTTTTGTCGCGCCGGGCAACGCCGGTACGGCGATCGAAGCCAAGTGCGAGAACGTCGCCATCGACGTGCTGGCCCTTGAGCAGCTTGCCGACTTCGCCGAGAAAAACGTTTCCCTGACCATCGTCGGCCCGGAAGTGCCGCTGGTGGCTGGCGTGGTTGATCTGTTCCGCTCCCGTGGCCTGGACTGCTTCGGTCCGACCGCCGGCGCTGCACAGCTGGAAGGCTCCAAAGCCTTCACCAAGGATTTCCTGGCGCGCCACAAGATCCCGACGGCCGACTACCAGAACTTCACCGAGATCGAGCCAGCCCTGGCTTATCTGCGTGAAAAAGGCGCGCCGATCGTGATCAAGGCCGACGGCCTGGCCGCCGGTAAAGGCGTGATCGTTGCCATGACGCTGGCTGAAGCCGAAGACGCCGTGCGCGACATGCTCGCCGGCAATACCTTCGGTGACGCCGGTTCGCGCGTGGTCATCGAAGAGTTCCTCGACGGTGAGGAAGCGTCGTTCATCGTCATGGTCGACGGCAAGAATGTACTGCCCATGGCCACCAGCCAGGACCACAAACGCGTCGGCGACGGCGACAGCGGCCCGAACACTGGCGGCATGGGGGCTTACTCCCCTGCCCCGGTGGTCACCGCCGACGTGCATCAGCGTGTGATGGATCTGGTGATCTGGCCGACCGTGCGCGGCATGGCTGAAGAAGGCAACGTCTACACCGGTTTCCTCTACGCGGGTCTGATGATCGACAAGGCGAGCAACCCGAAAGTCATCGAGTTCAACTGCCGTTTCGGTGATCCGGAAACCCAACCGGTGATGCTGCGTCTGCAGTCGAGCCTGGTACTGCTGGTCGAAGCGGCTCTGGCACAAGCGCTGGACAAAGTTGAAGCGCAATGGGACCCACGTCCAAGCGTCGGCATTGTACTGGCCGCCGGCGGTTACCCGGGCGACTACGCCAAGGGTGCAGCGATCAACGGTCTGGACGCAGCCGCAGGCCTGGAAGGCAAAGTCTTCCATGCCGGTACTGCGCTGAAGGATGGCAATGTGGTGACGGCCG
The DNA here is from genome assembly GCF_044743485.1 of Pseudomonas sp. NPDC087614. NCBI lineage: Bacteria > Pseudomonadati > Pseudomonadota > Gammaproteobacteria > Pseudomonadales > Pseudomonadaceae > Pseudomonas > Pseudomonas sp. NPDC087614. The sequence goes on from NZ_JBIUWN010000014.1 coordinate 3,071, forward strand.
GTGGTCGCGTACTCTGCGCCACTGCCATGGGCGCCAGTGTCGGCGAAGCTCAGCAGCAAGCCTACAAGCTGGCGGCGGCCATCGACTGGGAAGGCTGCTTCTACCGTAAGGACATTGGCTACCGCGCCATTGCCCGTGAACGTGGCGAAACCCAGGAATAAGCTGTGCATCAAGTCCGGCCTGGGATACCGTTCCTCGCCGGGCTGTTCCGCCGCCGCGCATCGTTATATTCTGGCATCAACCTACGAAGGGATTTCGCCGTGCGCTGGCTCAGGATTGCCATAAGCTTCACCGTCACGCTGCTGACCTTGCTCTGCATGCTCCCGGCCCTGGCCGCACAAGGCAGTGGCTGGTCGGTATTGCTTGATGATCAGGGCAGTCTGCAACTGAGCGACATCCGCTCAGCCCGCTACACCAATCAATTCAGCCCCATCGACCTTGACCGCCTCACGGCAGCCGAGCCCGATGGCGCGTTGTGGCTGCGATTCAGACTGGCGCCCGGCAAGCACGAACAAGTGCTGCGCATCTTCGCCCCCGACCTTTCACACCTCAATCTGTACGTGCTGGACGGCGACAAGCTGATCGAGCAACGCAACACCGGCAACGACCAGCCCCAGTCCGAGCGGCCGCTGCCGAGCAGTGACTTCCTGTTGCCGCTGCCCCAGAGCGACAAGCCCCTCGACGTTTATCTGCGGATGGTTTCCGACCATCAGTTGCGTCCGTACATCACCTTGCAATCAGCCGTGATGAGCGCGGCCAACCACAACCAGACGCTGCTCTACGGCCTGCTGTTCGGCTGCCTCGGCATGCTGATCCTGCACAATCTCATCCGCTACGCCTACACCCGCTCTCGCAGCAGTCTGTGGCTTGCGGTCTGCGAAGTTCTGCTCAGTCTGAGCCTGCTACTGTTGCTTAACCTCGCAGGCCCCTGGCTGCCGAACTGGCACGCGATCCAGACCCCGGGGGCTTATCTGGCCCTGCTGCTGACCGCCCCGGCGGGTTTGATGTTCGCCTACCGATTCTTCGCCCCGCTCGGCCCGCACCCGCTGAATAAACTGTTGCTGGGCGACATTCTGTTCATCGTGATCTGCAGCCTGCTGCTGTTGTTCGTCAACACCCTGCCGCTGAACATCATCACCTACGCCTTGGTGGCCCTCGCCGGCCTTAGCATGCTGCTGGTCGGCTCCTACCATTGGCAGAAGGGTTATCGTCCGGCACGCCTGTTCGTCGCAGCAATGGTTGTGTTCAACATCGGCACACTGATTATCCTGCCAGCGCTGCTGGGGCTGACCCTGGTCGCTCCGCAAGGCCTGATCATGACCCTGATGGCGTTCATCTGCATCAGCGGCCTGCTGATGAGCATCGCTTTGGGCGAGCGCCAGCGCAGCATCACCGAAAGTCGTTTCAGCATCAGCCGCGACCTGGCCGCCAGCAATGCCGAGATCAACGCCAAGGCCGAATTCCTCGCCAAGATCAGCCACGAGATCCGCACGCCGATGAATGGCGTGCTGGGCATGACCGAACTGCTGCTCGGCACGCCGTTATCGGTCAAGCAACGCGACTACGTGCAGACCATCCACAGTGCCGGTAACGAACTGCTGACGTTGATCAACGAGATCCTCGACATCTCCAAGCTCGAGTCCGGACAGATCGAACTCGATGACGTGCAATTCGATCTCAACGCCCTGATCGACGATTGCCTGAGCATCTATCGGGCCAAGGCCGAGCAACAGAACGTCGAACTGATCAGCTTCATTCAGCCGCAAGTGCCACGGGTCATCAGCGGTGACCCGACCCGTCTGCGTCAAACGTTGCTGAGCCTGCTGGAAAACGCCCTGAAGAAAACCGATGAAGGTGAAGTGCTGATCGTCGTCGCTCTCGACGAGCGCAGCGCCAAGCCACGCCTGCGTATTGCCGTACAAGACAGCGGCGCGCCAATGGAGCAGGAAGAGCGCGATGCACTGATGCACGCCGAACTGCACAGCAAGCACTTCCTTTCGGCCAATCGTCTGGGCGGTAATCTCGGGCTGGTGATCGCACGCCAACTGATCCGTTTGATGCAAGGCGAATTCGGTATCAAGAGCGGCGCCAATCAGGGCAGCACCTTGTGGCTGACCCTGCCACTGGACCCCGACCGTCTCGAACACCCCACCTCCGATCTCGACAGCCCGCTGCAAGGTGCGCGGGTACTGGTGGTCGACGATAACGACACCTGCCGCAAAGTACTGGTGCAGCAATGCAGCGCCTGGGGCTTGAACGTCAGCGCCGTGCCATCGGGCAAGGAGGCGCTGGCGCTGCTGCGTACCAAGGCGCACCTGCGCGATTACTTCGATGTGGTGCTACTTGATCAGAACATGCCAGGCATGACCGGCATGCAACTGGCGGCCAAGATCAAGGAAGACCCGAGCCTGAACCACGACATCCTGCTGATCATGCTCACCGGCATCAGCAATGCGCCGAGCAAGATCATTGCGCGCAACTCGGGGATCAAACGCATTCTGGCCAAACCGGTGGCGGGCTACACCCTCAAGACAACCCTGGCGGACGAACTCAACCAGCGCAACAAAGGCCAGGTGGTGTTCCAGCCGCAAGTGGTCACCCCCGCCACGGCGGCAAAAGTGCCGAGCGACTTCCGCATCCTCGTCGCCGAAGACAACACGATTTCGACCAAAGTGATTCGCGGCATGCTCGGCAAGCTCAACCTGCAACCGGACACCGCCAGCAACGGCGAAGAAGCCTTGCAAGCGATGAAAGCCCAGCGATACGACCTGGTATTGATGGATTGCGAAATGCCGATTCTCGACGGTTTCTCCGCGACGCAGCAATTGCGCGCCTGGGAAGTCAGCAACCAACGCATCCGCACGCCAATCGTCGCGCTGACGGCGCACATCCTTGCAGAGCACAAGGAACGCGCGCGCCAGGCCGGGATGGACGGGCACATGTCCAAGCCTGTCGAACTGTCGCAGTTGCGTGAATTGGTCGAACATTGGGTCGCACAGCGTGACCAGCAAAACCGGACGGCATCGACCTTCTGAGTGGCCTTGTACATCGATTCGATCAAATCTGGAGACTGCTCAGGTATTTAAGCGAGCCGGTTATCACCGACTTTTTGACCTTTTCCCGAAACTGGGCGTAGTGAAGTGTGTTGAAGGTGATGGCTGCAAATTGCTCAACGCTTTCGCAGACCAGTGATTCATCCTCGGAGTACAGGAATCCGGGCACCTGGCGCTCAATCTTGAACTGTCGAGAATAAATGCCCATCTCCACCTTGTTCGGCCCGCTCATGATGCAGGGGATCAATTGAAAGATACCGACACTGCCGTGCAGGCTGGTGGACTCGAACACATCTCGCGCCGATGCGTTTCGCTCCATCGCCACCAGCGCAAGACGCATGGGCTCGGAAAACGCCTCGCCCATGAGGGTTGAGATCCGCTGCGCGCCCTGGCCGGCCATCAGATTGTTCTGCAAGGGCGGCAAGGTTTGTGGCTTCGGCACATCCCAACCGACAAACTTGAGTACGTTGCGGTAGTACTCGAACCAGTCCCCCGATAACCCATCTTCAAACGCCGCGCGCGTAGCCCTTTGTGCATAAGCGGTGCTCATGCAGATGTCATCTCGGTGTGACGCGGGCAGGCCACCGGCAAATGACACAACGCTACCACCCACCACCGCTGCTTGCGGTGTCATCGGATCCGTCATGATTCAATCTCCGTTGGCAGGGTCAACGTCGCAACATTGCCCGCGACCTTGCCGCTGACTTTCAAGGCAATCGCATCACGCGCAGGGCCGTAAAGGGTTTCGGAAAGATTTGCCCGAGCGTGATGCACGTAAACCAAACCTTGCAGATCACAAGTGGGGTATGGCTGCTGGAATGGATTGGGGCCTAATACTCGTCGAGTTTTGAACTCGACATACGCACTGGTGATCGAGGTGGGAGATTTCGCGCATATCACCAGCAAACGTACATCCGCCAGCGGCGCTGGCTCTGCGCTCGACTCGGGCTCAACTGATGCCTGCATGCAACGGCGCAGCAGTTGGAGCGCGGGATCGTCGCCCGGCAACGTTGCAATTCGCGCTAGAACCGTGGCGATTGTATGGGTTTCACCCAAAGCACCGTTAGTCAACATGGCGGTAAACACATCGGGCGCGAGTTCTTCGGCGTCAAGACTGAACTCCCATGTCTGTTTCGTCTTTTTCTGGCGCAACCAGAAGTCATCGAGAACACCTACATAAGCGTCATACCAGTTTATCCCGGTGGATTTTTCGACCTTTTTATTAGCCACCAATTGCGCCAGCAAGGTCGAGTTGAGCAGATCGTCGTAAGCCGCCACACCATCAGCCTCAGGCACAAGCACAATGGAATTACCAACAACCACCGTTAAATATTCGTCGACCATATCATCCCCTTGAATATAAAAACGGGCAGTCGACATTCGACTGCCCTGCGTTACTTATTAAATCTCGAACTCTTCGATTTTAGTAAGCGCATTCAGACCCAATGCATTGCGGATATACTCGCGCGTTGCGTTGGCGACATCATTATTCTTTTCAAATACTGTTTCGCCGCGGTACATTTTTACGTTGCGAATATCCACATCGACAAACAACACTTTGTCCGATGTGTTCCTGCGCAGAAAACGAACGGCACCGACAGCCATTTTGGGTACGCCGTTTACTTCGGTACAGGCACCGGTGGAGATACCACCTACGCCGTTATTCAGAAGGTTTCGTTCATACAGCGTTAACGCCGTCTCACGTTTGCTGAGGGCCGCAACGGCATCAGTTGCCACTTTCAGCATCAATGCGCTGGTCGGACCGGGCACTGCGACACCCGCGAGCACCGAGCCCAGAATCTCCAACACCAGTTTGTCCATGCGGACACTGGTGCCGCCGACTTCAAGATCACTGTAGTAGATACTGGTAGGCGTCCAGCCCGTGGAGGTCATGGCCTTACGGAAATGAAGATACCAATCCTGGCCTTGATCTTCCTGAGGATACTTTTTGTTCGCCGCCAGGCTGGCGAAAAGAAAGGCATTTTGCGCATCGGTTCGATTTACCTCACTGAGGTTACCCGTAAAGGTCAAGATACCTTCACCCACGATAGAGCCTTTACCCGGTACTTCAACAGCATCCCCTGCGGTAATACCCGAGGTAAAACTGCGACTATGAATAGCAGGCACTTGATCGACCTCATACTGCTGAATATCTTTTAAGCAGCTAGCAATAAACCCTTGTTGCATTACTTGGTTACTCATAACGAATTCCTTATCATCATTTAAACAAGCCCTCATGAACTTGTGAAAACAACAATAACCAACCCACCAAGAACGCACAAACTTAAACATGTAACACCAATTACCAAAACAAAAAAAACAGCAACTATCAAGCAAACAACCAACTACGCATAACACTCTAAAAGACAATACCCACAAGTCCTTGAACGACTGATAGACTTCTCCCTACACTCTACTGCTGCGAGCCAAGACCATGCTCCACGTGTTATTCAGCGTTTACCTGAAAATGCTGGTTCTCTACAGCCCGTTCTTCGTGCTGTCCTGTTTCATCAGCCTGACCCGTGGCTATTCGCGCAAGGAGCAACGCCGCCTGGCCTGGAAAGTGGCCGTCGCCACGCTGGTCTCCAGCGTTCTGCTGTACTTGTTCGGACGGGTGATTTTCGATGTGTTCGGCATTACTGTGGATGCGTTCCGCATCGGCGCCGGCAGCGTGCTGTTCATTTCGGCACTGGGCATGGCACAGGGCAAACCCGCGGTGCAGGCCGACAATGTGCAGCAGGATGTGACTATCGTCCCCCTGACCATTCCATTGACTGTCGGCCCCGGCACCATCGGTGCCTTGTTGGTGATGGGCGTCAGCCAGCCGCACTGGGACGATAAACTCACGGCGATCATGAGTATTGCGCTGGCCAGTTTTACCGTTGGCGTGGTGCTTTATCTGTCCAACCGTATCGAACGGATTCTCGGCGATCAGGGTTTGCAGATCGTCAGTCGCTTGATGGGATTGTTTGTTTGCGCACTGGCAGCGCAGATTATCTTTACCGGCGTTAAAGGGTATCTGGTGCACTGAGCAGGGTTATCGACAACGTCTACCCAGCGAACGCCGAGCCCGCCAGTGGGCCCATTCCTGCCCGGCATCAAAAATAAAAAGGTCGCGAACTGTTTGTTCACGACCTTTTATTTTTAGTCTGGCTCGATGTTTCAGACGATCTTTTGAATGACCTTTTCAAGGGTCGCAACCCCTTGATCGACTCTGGCTTGCGACAAGGCTTTCAGCCAATGTTCGACCCCATGCATGTGGTGCTGACCATCGATCCGGACACTTATCTGCACTGGCACACCCGGCTCACCCTCATCGGATTTCACGTCCCGCACAATCAGGCTGTGAGCATTGTCCGGATCGGTGAACACCAGTTGCCCATCGACCAGCGACATCATCAGCCGCTCGCTGGCGGCCATGTCCAGAACCAGTGTGCAAGCGCTTGGCATTTGATCTCCTGAAGAACGCCGACTATCGACCACGATGCAGCTCAACCGCTGCCACGCCTGTTCCGACACCCGATAGCTCGACACCTGCGAACCGAAAGCCAGAATCAACGTGTCGACGCCGTCGGGTAACAGCTCCATAACCTGCGCGATCTCACCGCTCAACTCGAGCGACAGGACGTCCTCCTCACGATGCGCATAGTTACCGGGCCCCCACGAACGATCGGCAGCGTCAGGGCTGAAGATCAGGCCGTCAATCGGGTCAAACAGCATCGGTATCGACGCCTGGCGAGTACCGAGAAACACCGCCCACTGCCCGTCGGACCGTCCTGTAACAGCGAACAGGCGATCCAGTTCCGGCACGTAATACTGATAGCGATCCGCAGACTGCTCGACTTGCAGTACCGAGGCGTGGGATTGCCCATCCAGCAGCGCCTTCAAACGCGCCTGCAACTGTGCAGGCGTCTGCCCCTGAACCTGCGACCACTGATTCTCGACACTGACGATGCGGGCCGGCTGCTGGTCGAGCAGTTCCAGATTGATACCTTCGCGGGTGCGCCCCAACAGACCCTGGCCATGTTTGAGCACCTGGACGAACGCCCATTGCGGCCAGACTTTTTGTACCAACGGCAGTTGCTCGACAGACACCAGCCGCGTGCCATCGGCAAAAGCCTGGCGCAACGTCTCGAACGTGACCAACGCCTGCCGGTAAAGCTGCCCCACAGAAACATCCAGCAGCCAGGCAGCCTGTTTGTCAGGCGTCAGCCCCAGCAGTTCCAGCTCCTTGCCATCGGCGTTATCGACCAGCACTCCCTGCCCGTCAATGCACCACACAGCCACGAAGCCACTACCGGACACGTTGCTTAACCCGATGATCGGGAAAGGTGCGCCTTTGTACGATTCGGCCAGCGCAGGTAGCGCGGTCAGCCAGTCCGGGTGCCTTTTCAGCCATTGCTGGCCGAGGCCGACAAACTCAAGAGCACCGTGTTTATCGATCTCCAATAGCCGGCCATCGGCCTTGGTGGCGATGTAGCGTTTACCAGCCTGCGTGACCGCGATGACGTCACGCTCAAGCACTTCGTTTCGATAAAAACCACCCGCCACTCCAGGCGCCACGCCTCGGCTGATCAGCCGGCTTTGCTTGCTGTAAAAGAGCATCGCGAAGTCATCAGGCTCATGCGGCATCAGCATTACCATGTCCCGGTCACTGCCCAGTTCGGCGCGAAAGTACTTGCCGGTGCCACCCTCGCCAAGCCAGGCCTGATCGTGCAGACCTTCAAGAATGTAGGCCCGGGCGTGAACGAACAAGGCGGATTGCCAGGTGCTTGTCCCGGCCATCATGCCCGGTGTTTCATCCCTGAAAGGACGTGGCGTCGCGAAGTGATTGATCAGGGAAGCCCAGTACACGGCGCCTGGCTTGTTGACATAGTCGCGCGCAAGAGACGAAGTCTTGATCCCCGTCAGCGCCACGTTCCAATCCGCGATCCGGTAATGCAACGTGACCTCGACCTCCGTCTGCTCAAGCATGCGTTGCGATACCCGCAGCGTACCGTCGTCATCCTGTAGGCAGCCGATGATCTTCGAGCCACTCGCCGGGTTCATCAAACGAAAACGGTGAACGACTGTGCCGGTGACCGCATCGACACACCACACCGTCGCGTGATCAGGGTGGTAGAACCAGGCATGGTCGACGCTGGCACCACCGAGCACGATCCCCTCCCTGACAACAACCGGCAGATTGCGGGCGTACAACATTCGATCCCGCAGCACATCATAGAAAGCGGTGGTGAACACCGATCGCTCACCCGGAGTGAAAGGCACCTTGAACGCGTAAAGAGGCACATACCCGGTCACCCATCGCTGCTCGTTTACCCGTTTACGCAGATGTGCCAGAACCTGCGCCATGCTGCGGCTGGCATCAAGCGTGATCGAGACCAGATGCAATCTGAGGTCATTCCAGTTGATCCGGAATAACTCGCCCCCGGCCAGCTCAATAAACCCGTCGAAGGCATTGAGCACAATGCCGTCGACCTTCAGTTGGGGATCGTCGAAGGTCACGCGTTCGAGGCTGGCCCAAGGCGCGCGAACCACCCATTGAGCGCGCCCTTGCGGGAGCGTCACGGCGACAATCCCTGGTGTGAGCCAGAAATGGTAGAGCCCGGTTTGAGCGGTGATTTCATAGGAAACCAGATTTTTCCACTCCGCCGGCAGCTCCGGCACCACCAACTGACGCACATGCTCGTCCAGTTGCACCTCGATCGTCGTCGGCTTATAGACCGGGTGCAGTTTGTAGAGAATGTGCGGAAACGGTGTGTTGACCGTGAAATAGAAACGCTGATGACCATGCTCGTCGTACTCCAGCTTTTCTACTGCGCTGTTACGCAAATCCGGGTACCAGGTTTCAATGCTACCGCTGGCGTAATCCAGCAATGCCAGGCCAGGCACAACGTACGAGGCGAAGGATGTCGGGACCTCGCTGCTGGCCCGTGGTTCGTGCCATTCTCCGGGCATTGGCGTGTAGGCAAAACCCGGCGTTCCGAGTTGGTATTCGTAACCGTAATAACAGGTCGGCGTACACGGCAGCACGACCGTCTGGATATCGTCGGGCACGACCCTGACCAGATCGATTCGCCCGGGCAGTCCCAGCGACTGACGGATATCGATGGCTTGATGAATTCGCTTCGGATCATCGTTGTACTGCGGTAACTCCAACCCTGCGCGATCCATGGGGTAGAACTTCTGGCTGTCAAAATAAACCTGGTTATTTTGCAGATCCAATCGCGTGACGACCGCCTCCGGTTCGAAGCGCAGCACACGGCCCTTGCGCGTGTAACCGGCCGTTCCGTAAGCATTCTGAATCTTGCGCAAATGGGCACCCACGGCCCGGGCCTTGTCGCTGATCTGCCCCAGGTTACTGGCGATGGCCGATACACCGATGCCAACACCGAGCAACGGCACTGACACAATAGCGGCGGCAGCGCCGACGGTTCCACCCGCGGCCAGTGCGACGATATCCAGCCCCAGCGCTGACGCATCGAACACCAGTTGCGTGGCCAGCCGCGAGCGCTGCTCCTGGTGGGTGGCAACCGCCAGGCCGTAAATGTCGAAGCCGATATTGGCCACGGAAAAAACAGTCCCGACGCCTGTGGCTGCACGCCCCAGAAGCCGTCCGGACAATGACGATTGGCGTAGCGCCAGACTCTGCTCACTGGCCGCCACCTGACGCACCAGGCGGATTGTCTGTAGCGAATCGCTCAACACGCCATACCCCAACTGGGCGTAACTGACATACACCTGCACCTGCAGGGCTATCGACAATGCCGGGACCTGACCGTGGTCGGCCTGATAGTCGCGATGACGCATTTCGGTGATCAGCGTCTGGATCGCAAAGGCAAAACTCAAACGACTGCCGCCATCGGCTTCACTCGATGCGCGGTCAGCGCCTGCCAGGCTTTTCACCAGACGCTGCACATGTTTTTTGACGTTGCTTAGCCGCGAATCGAGGGTGGTGATATTCAAGGTCTTTTGCGGGTTGCGCGCATCCACCAGCGTCACGCTGTAACGGCTATCGGAATCTTCCCGAACCGTTTCCAGCAGGGGTAAGTACTCACGCCCCACTTTGTGTTCAGTGCGCAAGGCATGAGTGGCCTGTTCAAGCTCACCTGCCCAGTACCGAGCATCGAGTTGCGCCAGACTGGCCCCCATCCGGCTGTTGTCGTTTAACGAGCGTGTACGCGCGATGGCTTGTTTGTCCCACACCGTGGCGGTTTGCGTGTCAACAACGGCGGAGTTTTGCACAAAGCCGTCCAGCAGCAGATTCACCGAAACAACCTTTTGCGCAATCGCCGCGGTATTCAACTCGATGACGTTGAATTGCGGATGAACGCCGTCACCCAGACCGTACAACCTGGCCAAGGCGCCGTTCTCGGCACTCAGGTAATGCGCCACGCCCTGCTTCAGTTCCTGTACACCTGCAAACCCATAGATCGCAAAGTTAGGCTCATAAAAACGATAGACGCTCTGATCACCCACTCTGGTTTTCGCCACCAGCAGGGCGTGATTACCGGTATCGAGCAGCATGACGACGGGCGCCGTTTTCGCCTCAAGCGCCTGTGCGATGTGTTCCAGGCTTTGGCTGCCCAACGGTTTGCCGACATCACTCAGAGGCAAGTCATGCAATTCATCCAGCGCCTGCAGCAAGGTCCGGGCGTCTGCGTCTTCAGGGGTCTGGCTGGCGTTGGCCACACTGCCGATCAACGCCCGCTCCGCTGACTCGCCACGAGGCAGTGCCGCCGCCATCAACAGTGCCAGCGGATAACACCTGCGGCCGGGGTCACCGGTTGTCTGCATCAGCAGGTCTTGCGGCACCTGCCGGGAAGAAACGGCGCCTGCCTTGACAAATGCCTCACGAACCTGGGTACCGCGATTGAGGATGCGCAGGTGATAGTGACGTTGCGCGGTGTTGTTGATTTGCCCGAGGCGCTCGCCCCATTGACTCAGAGTCAGAGGTTGGTTGAGCGCGAGCACTTTGAGTTCGCGCGCCGTGTGTTTGCCGGATACGCCACCGCGCGCAAGGCCTGCCTGAAATGCCGGTGACGGACGCTGGCGCAAGGCTTTTTCAATGGCATTGAAACGGGCGAACACTCCCCCTTCAGAGGTTTCGCGAGCGATAGTCAGCACCTCTTGCCATGCGCCGGCAAACCCGTTGGCATCCAGGTGCATGGCACCGAAAATACCGCCCAGCATGACCCGCTGCAGCGGGCTCAACTGCTCAAGCGTCAGTGAACCGTGAGCAACATGGGAGAACAGCTCGTTCAAGTTTGTGGTGGACTGCGCCCCATGAGAAACGGGTAAGTCACTGTTAGGCTGCGCGAGGATTTCCTGGCGTGCGTCGAATCCGATGGAAACGTTTTTGTTGAAGGTGATGTCACCACTCAACTTGTCCTTCATTGCACGATTGAACGGTTCGCCCAACTCATCCATCAGTTGTTGCAATACCGAGGTCAACAGCACCGGCTTGCCTTCAATCACCGGCCAGCCTTGTTTGAACGTCAGGGTCTGCTGATTCAGCAACTCTGCCAGATTGCCGGCATAACGTGATTTGAGTTTGCCGGTTTGCCATTTTTCCTGCTCTTTCGCCAACCACTCTTCAGGCTGGGCATTGACGGTCCAGCCGGAGATCGTTTCCTCTTCGGTATTGAAGTTATAGCCTTCACTCAGCGCCAGTCTGTTCATGATGCCGACGTAGTCGGTTTGAAGATGAGTTTCGATATATCCCCGCAAACCTATGTTGGCGGCACCGGGGCCCGTCAGGTTTATTGTGCCGCGAGCGTCGATGCGAATACCGTCCTGGTAGTAACTTAAAATGGACTGAGCCAAATGACTCAGAAAATCTTCGACTGATGGCGTGAGCTTTCCTTCTGCTCTTTTTTCGTTCATGACGTTTTCAATCAGACCCGACAACTTGTCGATTTCCGACCAGTTGATACCCGCCTCGGCAGCCCTGCGTTCAACGGTTTGCAAAGCGTCATAATTGAAGCGAATCAACTGCATGATCGACAGGGTCATACCACTACGAGGATGTGCCAGGAAGTGCGCATTCATTTGTCGGTCGAATTGAATGCCCATGCGAAATCCATTCTCGGGCACTCGCGCATCGGCCGATGGAACAAATATGTCACGGGCATCCGGCTTGCCGCGCGCGAAAGCGAGCAGCGACGCCTTGTGACTGGCAGGAATTTTGTCGGTTTTATCCGCATAGCGTGCGCGATCCCGCCCCGGCATCAGTGCCTCGTTGTGATTGAGTAACAACTGCAAGACACCCAACCGCTGTACATCATCGAAACCACTGATATCCACCCCACCCAACTTATCGGCCAGCGGTGGCAAGTAATCCATATCGCTGTAACGACCACCCTCCAAATACTCGGCCTGCAACCGCACAACATCACTGGCCGCGGCAAAATTGCCACGCAGGGCGACTTCTCGCTGGTAGACATCCTGTAAAAAGTGGTCGGAGAACTCATGCCTGACGTCACGCAACTGCAGATCCTGGCCGGCCATTGCCAGATGCGTCTCAAGGCAGCGCTGGCGAAAGGCGTCGAGGGTTGCACGGTCCTTGCCGTAAGCGCGGACCATCAGGTCAATGCGTGCCGCGTCCGCTTGACCGCGCCATTGCGGTTGTTCGAGATACTCGAACATCTGGTGTTTCAACACCCGTGCGCGATCCTCGATCATCCGTGCCAGGTAGTTGGGGTGGGTGACCTTGTCGCCTCCCGCCTCCATGGCATGCGCTCTTGCACTGTCGAGAATCACCCGGTTCATCTCAAACGCCAACAATGCATCACTGTCGAACCAGAGATTGAACCGATACCCCTCAGGCTCCAGTACTGCGCGCCAGATGTTCATGTAATCACGCTGGATGTCACCGACTTCACTGCCACCAACCCAGACGAAGTGCATGATCTTCGGCACTGGCCGGGCGACGCCATGAAGCATGTCCACCGTCGCCGACAGCCTCGCCTCCGACTGACTCAGCCAGTTTTGAATCCGATTGATCTCCACAGGCACGGGTGTCTTCTTGCGGCCCAGAAATGTTGTCAGCGACTCTTGGAAAAGTTTCAGCGACAGCCATTGTTCGGCTTCATTGTGCGTTTGATTGAACAATTGATAGTACGTGGCCAGTGCCGTGTATTCGGCGGAACCGGCAAACTCGCTCAATGCCATTTGAAGTGCTGAATAATCTTCAGCCGATATGAACCTGTAGTCATCCGTATTCTTTTTCATCGCTCTCATCCTTGAATCAACTATTCAAAAGTCGGACAAAACTAAGGCGTAAATACGGAGCACTCAAAAGTGAAGAAACGCAAGTAATGTCAAACGAAACATTGAACAACATTCAGCGTCGACAACGGCATAATTCGGCAACAACTGCGCCGGGGCATTTCAAACCAATAAACGCACAAGGCCGCGAACCCGGAAGGTTCGCGGCCTTGTTTATACGCACTGACTTTAAACGCGAAAAGTATTAACCCGATGTCACGTCGACTTGAAGTTGCTTACAACATTCTCGACGCTGCAACGATGGTTTTTTTCAAGAAACCGGTTTTTCCCCATACCAGCGTGGCGTATAGACCCAATCTCCACCGCCGGCACGGGCAAAAGTGCAAGTGGTGGAAGAACCAATCAACACCATGGTGCGCATGTCCACCTGATCGGGGGTCAAGGCGCCGAGGGTCGTCGTACGCAAGGTCTGCCCCGGACGCCCGATGTCTCGCCCCAGTACCACGGGCGTTTCGGCGCTGCGATGTTGCGCCACGATTTCCAGCGCGCGGCCCAATTGCCATGGGCGCGCACGGGAGATCGGGTTGTAGAAGGCCAGTGCCAGGTCCGCTTCGCCGGCCAGATCCAGACGTTTTTCGATAATCGACCAGGGTTTGAGGTTGTCCGACAGCGACATCACACAGAAATCATGCCCCAGCGGCGCACCGGCCTGAGCGGCGGTGGCAAGTGAAGCAGAGACGCCCGGAAGAATGTCCAGATCAACGCTGTGCCAGGCCGGGTCATCGGACTCGTGCAGCGCTTCGAGCACTGCCGCAGCCATGGCGAACACCCCCGGATCACCGGACGACACCACAATCACCGAACGCCCGGCGGCCGCCAGCCTGAAGGCGTGGCGGGCACGTTGCATCTCTTCACGGTTGTCGGTGCAATGCTGCACCTGATCGTCGCGGAACGGGCCGGCCATACGCACATAGGTTTCGTAGCCGAGCACGTCGGTGGCGCGGGCCAGTTCGGCTTTCACCGCTGGCACCATCAGTTCGGCAGCGCCGGGGCCGAGGCCGATGACGGCGAGACGACCGCGCGCACGCCCAACTTGCGCGATGTCCAACGGTTGCTCAGCGAGAGCCAAAGTGATGCCGTGTACAGATTCAATCATCGACACGCCCGGCAATGCCGGGAGTTCGTCCGTTGCGCCAATAAACCGCAGCGGCACGCCCAGTTCCAACGCCGCTTCACGCAGATTCGCCGAAGCCATCTGCGTGTCGATCGCCACCAGACACGCCAACGATTGCACCGCCACTTTCGCGTCGTGCAACGCTGTACGCAGGGTGTTTGGCAGATCGGTGACGTCGGCGCTGACCAGCGCCGCCACACTGCGCGGATAGATCAGCAGCTCATTGGCGCTGGCTTCGCGCTCGGCACTGCTCACATGAATTGAACGCTGCGCCTGCGGATCTTCCGGCAACTGTGCCTGCGCCAGCCACGGCGCGGCGCCTTCGATGCGCACGCTGTGCCCGGCCAGCAGATCGGAGACAAAACGCTTGCCCAGCTCCAGATCCGCCAGTGCGTAGCCGCTCGGGGGATTGAGCAGGCAGGTGCCAAAACGCAGCTCGCCGCTGGTCGTAATGGCCGGGGCGACTTGCAGCCCGGCGGCGATTTCCCGCGCCATGACGTTCACGCCGCCGAGGCCACCAAGCAGCGGCACCACGGCGCTGCCGTCTTCGGCGACGGCGAGAACCGCAGGCTCGGCGCCCTTCTCCAGCAACAGCGGTGCCAGCGTGCGAATGACAATCCCGGCCGCACACAGGGCAATGATCGGCGTGTCCTGCTGATACAAGTCACGCAGCGTGGCGCCGAACTCCGGATAGGTGCAGTCAGCGCCTTCGACCCGACCGGCCAGGCCATGGATCTGCGCAGCGGGGTATACCTGCTGAATACGGCGGGCGGTGGCCAGGCTGCCCTGACCGAGAATGACGATGGCGGGTGTGGAGTGAGTCATCAGCCTTGCCACCGCTCGCCAGGCACGATGATCAGCGAGAAGTACGGCGAGGACATCGGCTCGACCTGATCCATCGGCACGATTTTCTGATTGGCCATGGTCGCGCGCTCGACATACAGCGCGCGCTCAGCCAGACCGAGCTCTTCGAGCACCTGACGCACTTTGGGGAAATTGCGCCCCAGCTTCATGATCACCGCCGCATCGGCATCGGCCAGGCGTCGTTTCAACTCTTCATGGGGCAAGACCCCGGACAGCACCGACAGGCTCTGATTGCGATACACCAACGGCGCGCCGAGTACCGAAGCGCCGCCGAGCATCGAGCACACGCCCGGCACCACTTGCGCCTCGTAGCGGCTGGCGAGGCGATCATGCAAATACATGTAGGAGCCGTAGAAGAACGGATCCCCTTCACAGATCACCGCGACGTCGCGACCGGCATCCAGATGCGCAGCCACCGTTTGGGCCGCTTCATCGTAGAAATCACTGATGACCTGTTCATAGGAAAGCGGTGCCGGCAGCGCTTCGGTGGTCACCGGGTAAACCAATGGCAGCAGGTTCTGTGCTGCTTGCAGGTGCGCTTCGATGATGCCGAATGCGTTGCCCTTTTTGCCCTTGGCCACGAAGTACGCCACCACGGGCGACTCGCGCAGCAGGCGCAGCGCCTTGACGGTAATCAGTTCCGGGTCACCGGGGCCGACGCCCAGGCCAATCAAACGACCTTTTGCCTGCATCATTCGATCTCCGTGGCGAGGGCGTTGACGGCGGCGGCGGCCATCGCGCTGCCACCGAGCCGGCCTTGCATGATCACGAACGGCACGCCTCGGCTGTCGGCCGCCAGCGCGGCTTTCGATTCAGCGGCGCCGACGAAGCCCACCGGGAAGCCGAGGATCAGCGCCGGTTTCGGCGCCCCGGCGTCGAGCATTTCCAGCAGATAGAACAGCGCGGTCGGCGCGTTGCCGATTACCACCACACTGCCTTCCAGATGCGGCCGCCACAGTTCCAGCGCGGCGGCAGAACGGGTGTTGCCCAACTCACGCGCCAGCACCGGCACGCTCTCATCGCGCAGGGTGCAGATCACTTCATTGTTGGCCGGCAGACGCGCGCGGGTCACGCCTTCGCAGACCATGCGTGCATCACAGAGGATCGGCGCACCGGCAGCGAGCGCATCGCGCCCGGCCTTGCCTGCCCCTGCCGAGAATTGCAGACCGTCGACAGCCTCGACCATGCCGCAGGCGTGGATCACCCGCACCGCGAGTTTTTCCAGGTCGGCCGGGATGCGCGCCAGATTGGCCTCGCGGCGAATGATCGCGAAGGAGTTGCGATAGATCTCCTGACCGTCGCGGATGTAATCAAGCATCAAGGGAGCTCCGAGAGCGGGCGTCGAGCAGGGTCGCGGCCGCTTCAATAGTAAGGTTGCTTGCGCGCAACGCGCCGAATCCCGGCAGCAAAGCATCGCGAAAATAGAGGTCGTAATGACCGGGACTGACGGCCAGCAAGGTCACCGGGGCACAGTGGGCGGCGGCGCACGAACGCGGGCAGCCGCACAGGTGCGCACTCACACCCGGGGGCAGCAGTGGCGCCAGCAGGCGGGCATCCTGTTTGGTGTCGGCCAGACCTTTGCCACAGCCGTCAGAACCGGTACAGGCGATCAGTCGCGCCAACGGTTCGAGGGGCTGCGTCAACAGGTTCAGGTGTTGCAGGCTGCGCAGCACCTGCGCCGCGTCACACGGTTTCACGTTGGGCAGCAACAGACTTTGCCAGGGTGTGAAACGCAGGCTGCCATCACCGAACTGACGCGCCAGTTGTGCCGCGCCACGCAGCATGACCGGGTCGAGACGCCCCAGTGGCGGCACGGCACCGACATAGACCCGGTTATCGGTGTGCTGCGGATGAACGCCGATGTGCAAATCATCCGCCGCTGATGCGCGCTGCCAGTCCATGACCGATTTAACCGGCACACGCTCTCGCAACCGCTCAAGAAAGGCCCGCATGGGCAACTCTTCGAGCAAATGACGCATGCGCGTCTGCTCCGGTCGGGCCAGGTCAAGGAACAACGCCAGCACCGCCACGACCAGCGCATGGCCGTTTTCCAGCGACACGGCGCCGACTGCCCGGTCCGTCGGGCATCCGGCAAACCCGAACGCCAACAGCACTTCGCCGTCGTGTTCGAACGCCGACAGCCACAGATCATGCGGATGTTCGAGCATCGCCAGCGCTTCCCCGCCGTCCAGTTGCACGGCGAACTTGGCGCTCAGCTCAGAGCAGCGTGGGTGGCTTTGCAAGGTGTCGAGAATCTGCGCGGCGAGTGCGCGGGTATCGACACGCATCTGCCGGTCGATACCGGCGGCAGGGCTGAGCATGAGGTTGCGTACATCGTCGCCGGCAGCACTTCGCGGCCCTAGACCGGCGGCCAGCAGACTGTCGATCAGGGCGGCGCTGTGCGGGCCGATCCCGCGAATTTGCAGGTTGGCGCGGTTGGTCGCCTCGATCACGCCGCCGGCAAACTGCTGGGCAGCCTGCGCCACGGCATCGGCCTGATCCGCGGTGATCGAGCCGCCATTGAGCTTGATCCGGCAGATGCCACCGTCCAATGCCTGGACGATACGCAGCAACCCCGGGCAGGCCGAGGGGCGTATGGCGGTGGACATCGGGCGTTCGTTCAAGGGGCTGACCGGCTGCGTGGGAAAGGCGCTTCGTGGACGAAGGCGCGGTATTATGCCTGCTTTGTCCGGTGGCATGAAAAGTCTGCCCGTCGGATCGACATGTTTAGAGGAATATAGATGTCACCCTGGCTGACGGTTGTGGGAATCGGTGAAGACGGCTTCAAGGGCTTGGGCAAAAACGCCCGGCGAGCCCTGATGGGCGCCTCGCGAATCGTCGGTGGCCAGCGGCAACTGGATTTACTGCCAGTGTGCATTCGCGGCGAGCGGGCGTTGTGGCCGAGCCCGTTTTCCCTCGCGCCGGTGCTGGAACAACACGGCGCGGCCGTCTGCGTGCTGGCCAGCGGTGACCCGATGTTCTACGGCGTTGGCGCCAGCCTCGCGCGTCAGGTGCCGAGCAACGAGATGCTGATTCTGCCCGCGCCGTCCTCCTGTTCGCTGGCCGCTGCCCGCCTCGGCTGGCCATTGCAGGACGTGGTGACACTGTCACTGGTCGCCCGGCCGCTGGCGGCGCTCAATGCCCAATTGTTCAGCGGCGTGCGCCTGTTGCTGTTGAGCAACGACGGGCAGAGCCCGGCGGCTGTGGCGGCGCTGTTGCGTGATCGTGGTTTTGGCGCGAGCCGGATGAGCGTTCTGGAGCATCTGGGCGGTGCGGCCGAGCGGCGGCTCGACAGCAGCGCCAATGACTGGAACAACGCGCCGACGGCCGATCTCAATGTGATTGCCATCGAATGCCTGGCCGACAGCCACACTCCGCGTCTGTCGCGCCTCGCCGGCCTGCCCGACTCGGCCTTCCGGCATGACGGTCAACTGACCAAGCGCGACGTGCGCGCCATCACCCTCGCCCGCCTCGCCCCGACGCCGGGCGAATTGCTCTGGGATGTCGGCGCCGGCAGCGGCTCGATCGGCATCGAATGGATGCGCACCCACCCGGGCTGCCGGGCGCTGGCCATCGAAGCCGATGAGGGCCGTCAGCAATTGATCGAACACAACCGCGAGGCGCTGGGTGTGCCGGGGCTGCAACTGATCCGTGGTCGTGCGCCGCAGGCTCTCGCCGGTCTGGAGCGCCCGGACGCGATTTTCATCGGTGGCGGCGTAACCCGCGAAGGTGTCTTCGAGGCGTGCTGGGAGCAGCTCAAACCCGGTGGCCGTCTGGTCGCCAACGCGGTGACCCTGCAAAGCGAAATCACCTTGATGAACTGGCGCGAACGTTACGGCGGCGAGCTGACGCGCATCCACGTCGCCCAGGCGCAACCCCTGGGCGAGTTCGACACCTGGCGTCAGGCGCTGCCGATCACCTTGCTCGATCTGGTCAAACCTCTCGATGCGTGACGAAACAGCCGAACAACCCGCACCACTGCGCAGCGGCCTGACCACCGGCAGTTGCGCCACGGCCACCAGCCTCGCCGCCGCACGCCTGTTGCTCGGCGGCACTGCTGCCGACGCCGTGCAAATCGTGCTGCCCAAAGGTAAACAGGTGCAGATGCGTCTGGAGTTCTGTCGACTGACCGACAACGGCGCGGAAGCCGGGACGATCAAGGACGCCGGCGACGATCCGGACGTGACCCACGGCGCGCTGCTCTACTCGCAGGTGCAACTGATGACCGAGCCAGGCGTTCGTTTCATGGCCGGCAAGGGCGTTGGCACCGTGACACGCCCGGGCCTGGTGCTGGCCGTGGGGGAACCGGCGATCAACCCGGTGCCACGCAAGATGATCAGCGACCACCTGAGCCTGCTCGCCGCCGAGACCGGATACGCTGGCGGCTTCGAGGTCACGGTGAATGTCGAGGGCGGTGAAGCACTGGCGCTGAAAACCATGAACCCGCGCCTGGGCATTCTCGGCGGGCTGTCGATCCTCGGCACCAGCGGCATCGTCCGGCCGTTTTCCTGCGCGGCGTACATTGCATCGATCCATCAAGGCATCGACGTCGCCAAGACCAACGGTTTTCTGCACATCGCGGCCTGCACTGGCAACGCCAGCGAAGACACCATGCGCCGGGTCTACGACCTGCCGGAAATCGCCCTGATCGAAATGGGCGACTTCGCAGGTGCCGTGCTCAAGCATCTGCGCAAGGTGCCTGTGGATAAACTCAGCCTGTGCGGCGGCTTCGGCAAGATCAGTAAATTGGCGGCCGGGCATATGGATCTGCACTCGCGACATTCCAGCATCGACTTGCCGCAACTGGCCGAATGGGCCGCCGCCATCGGTGCCGATGAAGGTTTGCAGCGCGACATTCGTGCAGCGAACACCAGCCAGCAGGCATTGGCCATGGCCAGTGCGGTGGGGATCGCGCTGGGCGATGAGGTGTGTCGTCATGCGCTGAATTTCGCCCGCAGCGTGGTGCCGGCGCAGGTACAGGTCGAAGTGTTTGCGATTGACCGTCAGGGCGGCATCGTCGGTCACGCAGGAGGGTTTGCATGAAGCGCATTTTGCTACTGGGCGGCGTGACCGAAGCACTGGCCATCGCCCGGACTTTAGGGCCTTCGCACATTTACAGCCTGGCCGGGGTGGGCCGTGTGCCCACCGACCTGACCTGCCAGGTGCGCATCGGCGGCTACGGTGGCGCCCAAGGGCTGGCGCAATTCATCCGTGACGAAGGCATTGATCTGCTGTTCGACGCCACCCACCCCTATGCCGCGCAAATCAGCCAGAACGCCGCCACCGCCGCGCAACTGACCGGCATCCCCTGCTGGGCCCTGCGCCGCCCCGCATGGCAGCCGCAACCGGGTGACGATTGGCGCGAAGTCAGCGACTGGACCGAATTGATCAGCGCTCTGGCGCCGTTTCGCCGCCCACTGTTCACCCTCGGTCGCGAACCGTTGCAGCATCTGGACGAAATCCCGGCGGATCAATTCTGGACCCTGCGCGCCCTCGATGTTTATCCCGGCAACGAACGCTGCGAAGTCATCGGCGCGCGCGGGCCGTTTCTGCTGGAGGATGAACGAGCGTTGTTCGAGCGACGGCAAATCGATGTGCTGATCAGCAAGAACAGTGGCAGCACCGCGACCGAGCCGAAGCTTGCAGTGGCGCGCGAGCGTGGGGTGCCGGTTCTGGTGTTGAAGCGGCCGGGGTTGCCGGGGGCTGATCGGGAGTTTCTGTCGCTTCAAGAAACACTTGCTGCGTTGGAGGCAATCGACCTGTAGGGCAAGATCCATAGCTTGCGTGATAAGTAACCTATTCGCTACCTTCTGAGCCAGCCGTGATCACACTCGAAGAATATCTGCAGGAAGATGAATCAAGCCCGTTTGGCCGGTGGATTTCCACGCTGAACGTACAGGCGCCAATCAAGGTTTCTAATGCAATGATTCGATTGGAAATGGGCAACACTTCCAACATCAAATGGTTCGACGGTCTAGGCGAATACAGAATCAATTGGGGACCAGGGTACAGAATCTATCTCGTACAAGAAGGAAAACGGCTGATCATTTTGTTCGGAGGAGGAGACAAATCCACACAAAAAAAGACATCAAACAGGCGAAAGCGTTGATAGCCGAATTTCGAACTCGAAAAAAAGCTGAACAGGACCGGAGGTAATTTGATGGTTCTCACTCGAAGCTACAAACATTCAATTGCAGAACGTGCCCAACGAGACCCGGAGTTTGCTCAAGCATTGCTGGATGAGGCCGCTACGCTGTTCCTGAATGGCGAACCAGAATTGGCGAGGATCATTTTGCGCGATCTTGTTAACGCGACGGTCGGCTTCGAAGAGCTTGCAAGGGAGACCCAAAAACCCAGTAAAAGCCTGCATCGAATGCTGTCAGCCAACGGTAATCCGAGCATGGACAACCTGGCCAGAATATTTTCGGTAATCCGCGCTACGCTTGGTGTCGATATGCAGGTTCATGCCGTACCAGTGAACTGAGCAAGTAATTGAAGAGAGCGCTGCGACACCAAACCGCACGACGCTTTTTTACTTATCGGCCCCGATCAGGCTAAATAGCCGCGCCTGATCGCCCACCCAACGGATCTGTCCCATGAACCGACAACGGCTAGCCATTGCCTGGATCGCCTGCTTTGCAGTGCTGTTCAACATGCTCGCCATGCCGATGACGGGGGCGATGGCGCAAGCGGCCAATTCACCGGCCGAACAACTGCTGTGGAGCAGTTTCTGCACCGGCAGCGGGACGAAAATGGTGGCGATCGACATCGGCGCCACGGATCAGCAAGCCCCGCCCAGCGACAGCCATTCCAACATGCAGCATTGCTGGTGTTGCTCCGGGTCGGCGCCTTTGGTGGCGCTGCCGGGGCATGCGCCGCAGCTGTATTTCGCCCGTTACGAAAGCCATCGCAGCGTCGCGCCGGTTTCACTGCAAACACCCACACCGCGCCAGCAATGGCCGAGCCTCAATCCCCGCGCTTCCCCTCTGGTTTGATTTGTTCGCGCAATTGACCTGCGTTTCAAATCGTTCTGGAGAACTGCCATGTTGAAAAAAATCATCGTCCTCGCTGCGTTGCTGTTGCCTGCGTGTTTTGCCCATGCCCATGAATACAAGGCCGGGGAACTGGAAATCGCCCACCCGTGGTCGCAGGAACTGCCGCCCAACGCACCCACCGTCGCGGCGTATTTCGTGATTCACAACGCCGGCAAGACGGCCGATCGACTCCTCAGTGTCGACTCGCCCATCGCCCCCCAAGCGCAATTGCACGAGCATGTGATGCAGGGCGATCTGATGAAGATGCAGCAAGTGCCGAGCGTAGACATTCCGGCCGGCGGCAAGGTGACGTTCGCGCCGATGGCCTATCACGTCATGCTGCTCAACCCGACCGATCGCAGCCTGCTCAGCGACGGCCAACGTTTCCCGCTGACGATGCATTTCGAGAAGGCCGGGGACGTCACCGTCGAAGTCGCCGTGCAGAAGAAACCGCCGCACGACATGCCGGAACACGCGCACGCCCAATAACCGATACGGTTAACGACGCCCATGCGCCCGCTGAGCGCCAGGCCATCCCTGCAACGCCGTCAGACTGAACACCTGACCTGCGGCAGCTGGATTGCCCTGTTCGCCATGTTGATGATTTTCATCGGCCCACTGATTTCTCAGTCGATGCCGATGGATCAACACGCCTCGACCTCCATGCCGATGAGCATGGAGATGTCGATGGACATGCCGGGCATGGATCATGCCCGGCACGATGCCAAACCCAGCGCTGAACACTGCCCGCCGCAATCCTCGCATCATGCGCTGTGGGAAAAGTGCGGTTATTGCAGCCTGCTGTTCAATTGCCCGGCGCTGACCGGTGGCGGCACGTTTACCGCGTTCAGCATCGCCCACACCAACACGTTCACCCCGCCCTCCCCGCGCCTGGGCCATGCACGGCCAACCTTCTTCCCCGGCGCCCGCCCCCGCGCCCCGCCCGTCGCCGCGTAAACACCCCCTCTGATTGCACACGGTTGAGAAGACAGCTTCAGGCTGCCGGCCGTGTCGTTTACGACTGTTTGATGGAAATTGTCATGTCCAGGTTTTCTGCTGTTCCACGCTCGGGCGCTGCCCAGGCGTCCTTCGCTTTGAACGAATCGCGTATTCGTTTCAGGCACGCGACCGCCGTCCTTTGCGGCGTCCTGCTGTCCCCACTGGTGCTGGCCGATGATCACGCCGCACACGCGGATGAACTGAGCCCGACGGTGATCACCGCCATTGCACCGAGTTCGCCACTGACCGTTGTCACCAACCCCCAGGACCCGCGCCAACCGGTGCCGGCCAGTGATGGCGGCGATTACCTGAAGACCATTCCGGGCTTCGCCCTGGTGCGCAACGGCGGCACCAACGGCGATCCGGTGCTGCGCGGCATGTTCGGTTCGCGGCTCAACATCCTCACCAACGGCAGCATGATGCTCGGCGCCTGCCCTGGCCGCATGGACGCGCCAACCTCGTACATTTCGCCGCAAACCTACGACAAGCTCACCGTCATTAAAGGCCCGCAAACCGTGCTTTATGGCCCCGGTGCATCGGCCGGCACGGTGCTGTTCGACCGTGAACCGGAAAGCTTCGGCGAACTCGGCACGCGGGTGAATGCCAGCATCCTGGCCGGCTCCCACGGGCGCTTCGACAAGGTCATCGACGCCGCTGCCGGCGGGCCGTTGGGTTATGTAAGGGTGATCGGCAACACCGCGCATTCGGACGACTATCGCGACGGCAACAATGACACTGTCGCTTCACGCTACGACAAGTGGAACGGCGACGTGGCGCTCGGCTGGACCCCAGACGCCGACACCTTGATCGAGCTGACTGCCGGCAAGGGCGACGGCGAAGCCCGCTACGCCGGTCGCGGCATGGACGGTTCGCAGTTCCTGCGCGAAAGCCTCGGCCTGCGTTTCGAAAAGTCCAACATCAGCGATGTGCTGGAGAAACTCGAAGCACAGGTCTACTACAACTACGCCGACCATGTGATGGACAACTACACCCTGCGCACGCCGTCCGGTACGGGGATGATGGCCGGCCCCATGGCCTCCAACGTTGATCGCCGGACCCTCGGCGCACGCATCAAAGCGACCTGGCGCTGGGCCGATATCCAACTGATCACCGGGCTGGATGCACAGACCAACGAACACCGTCAGCGCAGTTCGATGGGCATCGATACCTACAAGGATCTGCCGTATACCAAGGACGCCGACTTCCATAACTATGGCGTGTTCAGCGAGATGACCTGGTACGCCGCGGACCGTGACCGGTTGATCACCGGCGCTCGGGTCGACCGGGCGTCAGCCAAGGATTATCGGCAGAGCACCGGTTCGGGAATGATGTCGCGCCCCAATCCAACCGCCGACAACACCCGTGCCGACACACTGCCAAGCGGCTTCGTGCGTTACGAGCATGACCTGGCCGACAGCCCGGCCACGCTCTTCGCCGGCCTCGGCCATGTGCAGCGCTTCCCGGATTACTGGGAACTGTTTTCGCCCAAGTCGGGCCCCGCAGGTTCGGTCAACGCGTTCGACTCGATCAAACCGGAAAAGACCACCCAGTTCGATTTCGGCGTGAACTACAAGAGCGCCGAACTCGAAGCCTGGGCGTCGGGCTACATCGGCGTGGTGCGCGATTACATCCTGTTCGATTACACCCCCGGGATGATGGGCACGACCTCCCGCGCCGAGAACATCGACGCGCGAATCATGGGCGGTGAACTCGGAACGGCTTACAAACTCACCGATCACTGGAAAGCCGATGCAACCCTGGCCTACGCCTGGGGCAAGAACAGCAGCGACGGCAAAGCCCTGCCGCAGATGCCGCCGCTCGACGCACGTTTGGGCCTGACTTACAGCGAAGACAACTGGAGCGCCGGTGCACTGTGGAGAGTGGTGGCCAAGCAAAACCGTATCGACCAGAACAAGGGCAACGTGGTCGGCAAGGACTACGACAAGAGTTCGGGCTTCGGTGTGTTCTCGCTCAACGGTGCCTACCGGATCAACAAGCACTGGAAGGTCAGTACCGGCGTCGACAACCTGTTCGGCAAGGCTTACGCCGAACACCTGAACCTGGCGGGCAACGCCGGTTTCGGCTACCCGGCCAACGACCCGCAAGCCATCAATGAACCGGGGCGCACGCTCTGGACCAAGGTGGACATGAGTTTCTAACGAAGCTGCCCCCCCTCCCCTGTGGGGGCGGGCTTGCTCGCGAAAGCGGTGTATCAGGCGCCAGCAATGTTGGCTGTGCCGCCATCTTCGCGAGCAAGCCCGCTGCCACAGGGGTAATGCGGTGTTCCACCCAATGCAGAACAACTAAAAGATCCAAGCCAAGCGGAGCAAACGTGATGCAAAAGCCCAAACCGAATTTCTACAACCTGGCCTGGCGTTGGCATTTCTATGCCGGTCTGTTCGTCGCGCCCTTCATGGTGATGCTGGCCCTGACCGGCATCGTTTACCTGTTCAAACCGCAGCTCGATTTGCTGATGTACAGCAGCCTGCTCAACGTCCCGGCCGGGCACCACACTGTTGCGGCCGACGACTTGCTACAACGGGTGAAAAGCGCCTACCCACAAGGCCAGGTCACGCAATACCTGCCACCGTTGAACGCCGAGCGCAGTGCGCAATTTGTCGTCAAGAACGCCGGGCACGAACTGAATGTGTTCGTCGACCCGTACCACGGCGACATCCTCGGCGAGCAGGATGCCAAGCAGAACCTGCAAGCCATCGCCCGGGCGATCCATGGCGAATTGATGATCGGCACTGTCGGTGACCGTCTCATCGAAATGGCCGCCGGATGGGGCGTGGTGCTGGTGGTGTCGGGGCTTTTCCTGTGGTGGCCGCGCGGTCAGGCAGCGGGGATTCTCTGGCCGCGCTTGAACAGTCGCGGCCGCGTGTTGTGGCGTGACCTGCACGCCGTCACCGGGTTCTGGGGCGCGACCCTGTTGCTGGTGATGCTGCTCAGTGGCATGACCTGGACCGGCTTCTGGGGCAAACAATACGCACAGGTGTGGAACGTGTTCCCGGCCGCCATGTGGGACAACGTGCCGACCTCTGACGTCGAGGCCCGCAGCCTTAACAGCGCCACCCGCCAGACCGTGCCATGGGCGATGGAAAACACGCCGATGCCGATGTCCGGCGATCACGCCGAGCACATGGCCCACGGTGACGCCCACGCGGGCCCCGCGGCGCCTGCCATCAGCCTGCAAGCGGTGCAGGACATCGCCAACCAACGTAAGGTCGAGCCGGGTTACAGCATCACCCTGCCAACCACCGCGACCGGCGTATTCACCATCGCCGTGTTCGCCGACGACCCTCGCAACGACGCCACCCTGCATGTCGATCAGTACACCGGCAAGGTCCTCGCCGATGTGCGTTTCGAGCAGTACGGCGCGGTGGCCCGCGCCACCGAAATCGGCGTGATGCTCCACGAAGGCAAGATGTTCGGCACTTTCAATCAGATCGTCGTGCTACTGATCTGCCTGATGATTTTGCTCAGCGCCGTCAGTGGTGTGGTGATCTGGTGGAAACGTCGGCCACAGGGCAAGTTGGGTGTGCCACCGCTGCGTCATGATTTGCCAAAATGGAAAACCGGGGTGGTGATCATGCTCGCGCTGGCGGTGATTTTCCCGCTGGTGGGCGCTTCGTTGGTGGTGGTGTGGTTGCTGGATCGCCTGCTGTTGTCGCGCCTGGGCCGCCAAGCTGAATCTGCCTCAACTTCATCGTGAAGCAGGCGAGATGCGCGGTTTAGACAGATCTATAAACTGCTGGGGCTTAAACTCCGGCCTTTTTTAGTGTTACTGTATAACGCAAATATGCCGCTCTGCCCGCAACCAAAAGTTGCGGGCTTTCTTTTGAAGAAGTGATTCACCACCCCGATGAACAAGTACCTCTTGTCCAGCCTCTGTCTGTTCGGCCTGAACAACGCCCATGCCGACAACCAGGCGCTGACACTGCCCACCGGCACCATCAGCGCACCGGTCATCGACGACGCAAGCGTCAGCCTCAACACGCCGACCACCGCCGGCTCGCGCCTGAATCTCAACGCCATGCAAACCCCTGCCAGCGTCCAAAGCCTCAGCGGCGAACAGGTTCGCGCCCGGGGCGATCGCAGCGTGCAGGACGCCGTGTCACGCAGCACCGGCATCAGCCGCACCGGTACGCCAGGCGATGGCGGCACCTCGTTGCAGGCACGCGGGTTTACCGGGCAGAGTTCGGTGATGCAGTTGTATGACGGCAATCGAATGTACAGCGGCATGGGCACAGTGACCTTTCCGGTCGACACCTGGTCGGTGGAACGCGTCGATGTGCTGCGCGGCCCGGCCTCGGTGTTGTACGGCGAAGGCGCGACCGGCGCGGTGGTCAACGTGACCCCGAAGAAGCCGTTCGAAGGTGAAATCGAAAACCATGTGCGCGTCGGCTATGGCTCCTACGACAGCCAGCAGCAGGCCTTCGACAGCGGCGGTTCGCTGACCGACACCCTGAGCTATCGCCTCAATCTCAATCGCTTGCGCAGCAACGGCTGGATTGATCGCGGCGACTCGTCCAGCGATTTCATCAGCGCTGCCCTGCGCTGGCAGGCCACCGATGATCTGGCCTTCACCCTCGCTCACGATTACGGCGACCAGCACCCGCAAAACTACTTTGGCACGCCGCTGATCAATGGCCGGTTGCACGACAGCCTGCGCTACAAGAACTACAACGTGCGCGACGACCAGCAGCACTACAACGATCAGTGGACGCGCCTGACCACGGATTGGCAGATCAACGACGCGGTCAGCGCCAGCAACGAGCTGTATTACCTCAAGGCCCAGCGCCGCTGGCAGAACGCCGAGAACTACAACTTCGACACCGCCACCCAACAACTCAGCCGCAGTGGCTATTTCGGCATCGGCCACCGACAGGAGCAGGTCGGCGACCGTCAGACCTTCACCTTCAAGCACTCGCTGTTCGGCCTCGACAGCCAGACCGTGACCGGCGTCGATTACAACCGCATCCGCTTCCAGCTCGACAGCAACTCGCCGTTCAACGACGTGCTGCCCAAAGGCCAGGCGCTGGATCTGTATCACCCGCAACCGGGCTACTTCGAAAGCGCCAACCCGTACCGGGATCAGTTCGACAGCACCACCAAACAGATGTCGGTGTTTGCCGAGAACCTTACGCAACTGAGCGAGCGCTGGTCGCTGGTGACCGGCGTGCGCCGCGACTACGTGCACGTGGATCGCAACAATCTGGTCGACATTAGCCAGAGCGACAAGACCCTGACCGGCAACAACTGGAAGGCCGGGCTGGTGTTTGCGCTGACGCCGCAGACTTCGTTCTATGGCCAGGTCGCGACCAGCACCGATGGCGTCGGCGGGCTGATTTCCCTGAGCCCGAGCCAGCAGCAATACGATCTATCGACTGCCCGGCAGACGGAAATCGGCCTGAAGCAATTGTTCTGGGATCAGCGCGGCGAGTTCACGCTGGCGGCTTATCGCATCGTCAAGAAGAAGCTGCTGACCGACGATCCGGGCAACCCGACGCTCAAGCAGCAAGTCGGCCAGCAATCGTCCAATGGCCTGGAAGCCAGCCTTGACCTGCAATTGCCGCACGCCTGGCAACTGCAAGCCAACGCGGCGATTGTGAAGGCCAAGTACGACGATTTTTCCGAAGCGGTGAACGGGCAGACCCTGTCGTACAACGGCAACCGTCCGCTGGATGTACCACGTCGTACCGCCAATCTGTGGCTGAACAAAAGCATCAGCGATGACCTGCAGGCCGGTGCGGGTGTGCGTTATGTCGATGCGCGCTACGCCGATATGGCCAACCGCAATAAGCTGCCGAGTTACACCGTGGTGGATGCGACCCTGTCGTGGAAAGCCTTGCGCAACACCACGCTGGGCTTGCAGGTGAACAATCTGTTTGACCGCCAGTACGCACAAAGCCAATACAATGAGGGCCAGCAGTGGATACTCGGCGAGCCGAGGTCGTTCTTTGTCACTGCTGATTACACCTTTTGATTCACCGGCCCCTTCACGAGCAAGCCCGCTCCCACATTGAAATACGTTCCACTGTGGGAGCGGGCTTGCTCGCGAAGGCGTCATCAGCAGCACCCGATATTTCAGAGTAGACGATGACCTCACTGACAATCGCCAACCTCGCCTGGACACCCCTGGGCCACGGCCACTGCCATCACCAGTTCCAGCTGCGTGACGCCTCCTTGCGAGTGGCCGCCGGTGAGTTCGTCGGGCTGATCGGCCCCAACGGCAGTGGCAAAACCAGCCTGCTGCGGTGCGCCTATCGATTCAGTCAGCCGGAAAGCGGTGAGGTCAGACTCGATCACCACAATGTGTGGAAGCAATCCTCGCGCTGGTGCGCAAAACGCATCGCCGTGGTCTTGCAGGAATTCCCCGATGCCTTTGGCCTGACCGTCGAAGAAGTGGTCGCCATGGGCCGCACGCCGCACAAAGGCCTGTTCGATGGCGACACGCAGGAAGATCGCAACCTGGCGACTCAAGCGCTCAAATCCGTCGGTCTCGACGGCTTCGAAGACCACGCTTTCGCCACGCTATCGGGCGGTGAAAAACAGCGGGTAATCCTTGCCCGCGCCCTGACCCAGCAACCGCAACTGCTGATCCTCGACGAGCCGACCAACCACCTCGACCCGCGTTATCAGCTTGAGCTGCTGCAACGGGTCAAGCGCCTGCAGATCGGCACCCTCGCCAGCATCCACGACCTGAACCTGGCCGCCGCGTTCTGCGATCGACTGTACGTGATCAACCACGGCCGCATCGTCGCCAGTGGCACACCGCAAGAAGTCCTCACCACCCAACTGCTGCGTGACGTCTTCGGCGTCGAGGCATTGATCGACTCTCACCCCCTTCACGACTACCCGCGAATCACCTGGATAACCCGACCATGACTGTGCGTTCCCTGCTTTGCGTCGCTCTTGTGCTGTGCAGTGCCCAAGCCTTGGCCGAGGCCACGAAATACCCGCTGACCGTTCAAAGCTGCAACCGCGAAGTGACGTTCAAGGAAGCGCCAAAACACGCGGTCAGCCACGACATCAACATGACCCAGATGATGCTCGCCCTTGGCCTCAAACCGAGGATGGCCGGTTACAGCGGCGTCAGTGGCTGGAAGTCAGTGACGCCCCAGATGCAGTCACTGCTCGACGGTTTGCCGGAGCTGGCCGCGAAATATCCGTCGGTGGAAACCCTGCTCAACGCCAACGTCGATTTCTTCTTCGCTGGCTGGGATTACGGCATGCGCGTGGGCGGCGATCTCACGCCGCAAACCCTGCAACCGCTGGGCATCAATGTGTATGAGCTGACCGAGTCCTGCGCGTTCGTGATGAAGCGCCCGGCGGCGACGCTGGACGACACCTATAACGACCTGCGCAACCTCGGGAAGATTTTCGACGTGCAGGATCGCGCCAATGCACTGATCGCCGGGATGCAGAATCAGGTCGCCGAGATCCGCAAAGACCTGCCCGCCGACAAGCCGCGAGTGTTCCTCTACGACAGCGGCGAAGACCGCGCCATGACGTCCGGCCGTCTCGGCATGCCGCAAGCGCTGATTGATGCCGCCGGCGGGCGCAACATTCTCGATGACGTCGAAGCGAGCTGGACGCGGGTCAACTGGGAGACCGTGGTCGAGCACAATCCGCAGGTCATCGTGATCGTCGACTACAGCGAAATCACCGCCGATCAAAAGATCGCATTCCTGCTGAAGAACAAGGCCCTGCAATCGGTGGACGCGATCAAGAACCAGCGCTTTATCGTCATTCCGTATGTGCAGGCCACACCGGGAATCGACAACGTGCTGGCTGTTGAAACACTGGCCAAAGGTTTCCACGGCGAATGATCAACCGTCGCTACGCCCTGTTGCTGATGGCCCTCGGCGCCCTGTTGCTGGTGTCGTGTGTGGTGTCGCTCGGCTTCGGCCCGGCGCGGGTGCCGGTGGACGTGGTGTGGCGGATTATCCTGCACAAGACGCTCGGTTTCGGCGAGCTGAACTGGAGCGCCGGGCAGGAACATATCGTCTGGCTGATCCGCGTCCCGCGCATGTTGCTCGGGGCGCTGGTCGGTGCCGGCCTCGCACTGATCGGCGCGGTGCTGCAAGCGGTGACGCGCAACCCTCTGGCCGATCCGCATCTGCTCGGTGTGACATCCGGAGCGACGTTGGGCGCAGTGATTGTGGTGCTGCACGTCGGTGAAATCATCGGCCTGCTGACCTTGCCGATTGCGGCGTTCATTGGCGCGTTGCTGAGCATGCTCGTGGTGGTGGCGATTGCCAGTCGCCATGGCCGGCTCGACAGCGATCGCTTGCTGCTGTGCGGTGTGGCGGTGTCGTTCGTGATGATGGCGATCGCCAATCTGCTGCTGTTCATGGGCGATCACCGCGCCAGTTCAGCGGTGATGTTCTGGATGCTCGGCGGGCTCGGGCTGGCGCGCTGGGAGTTGCTCGCGGTGCCCGCGGCCAGCGTATTGCTCGGATTGTTTTTGCTGCTGGGCATGGCGCGGCCATTGAACGCGTTGATGGCGGGCGAGCAGACCGCCGTGACCCTCGGCCTGAATGCTCGCTCGGTACGCTTGCGGGTGTTTGTCATCGCCTCGTTGATGACCGGGGTGCTGGTGTCGATCAGCGGCTCCATCGGGTTTGTCGGGCTGATGGTGCCGCACATTGCGCGGCGTCTGGTCGGCGCCGAACATCGGCGCTTGCTGCCGGTGTGCATGTTGCTCGGCAGTGTGTTTCTGATCTGGGTCGATGTGGCCGCGCGCACAATGATCGCCCCCGAAGACCTGCCCATCGGCGTCGCGACCGCTGCCATTGGCGGGCTGTTCTTCATCGGTCTGATGCGCCGTCGCTGACTCTCCACCTTTCAAAACTGTGGGAGCGGACTTGCTCGCGAAGGCGTCGTGCCAGTCACCTTATGCATTGACTGACAGACCGCTTTCGCGAGCAAGCCGCTCCCACATTTGATTTTTGTTTACCACCAGATCGCGCCCCAATCTGGCGCGGCCGCCTGCACCAACGCTCCACGAGCGTTCCTTCATGGTGCACCCAACCCACGCGCAAGCGCTCTAAACCGACATTTTCCTGCCCATCCCCGACCGGGCACAGCCCTTGCAAAACACCCTTCAGTCGTCCGCATCTGCCAACCATAAAAAACTTTAACGTTCATGGAGATCGCACAATGAAGCGTCGCAGTTTGATCAAGGCTTTCACACTCACGGCATCCATTGCCGCGATGGGCATGACCTGGACTGTCCAGGCCGCCGAGACCATCAAGGTCGGGATTCTGCATTCGTTGTCCGGCACCATGGCGATCTCCGAAACATCGCTCAAAGACATGGCGCTGATGACCATCGATGAGATCAACGCCAAGGGCGGCGTCAACGGCAAGATGCTGGAGCCGGTGGTCGTCGATCCGGCGTCGAACTGGCCGTTGTTCGCCGAAAAGGGCCGGCAGTTGCTGACCCAGGACAAGGTTGCCGTGGTGTTCGGTTGCTGGACCTCGGTGTCGCGTAAATCGGTATTGCCGGTGTTCGAAGAACTCAACGGTCTGCTGTTCTACCCGGTGCAATACGAAGGCGAAGAGATGTCGCCGAACGTGTTCTACACCGGTGCTGCGCCCAATCAGCAAGCGATCCCGGCGGTTGAATACCTGATGAGCGAAGAAGGTGGCAGCGCCAAGCGTTTCTTCCTGCTCGGCACCGACTACGTCTACCCGCGCACCACCAACAAGATCCTGCGTTCGTTCCTGCATTCCAAAGGCGTGGCCGACAAGGACATCGAAGAGGTCTACACGCCGTTCGGTCATAGCGACTATCAAACCATCGTTGCCAACATCAAAAAATTCTCGGCCGGTGGCAAGACTGCGGTGATTTCCACGGTCAACGGCGACTCCAACGTGCCGTTCTATAAAGAGCTGGCCAACCAGGGCCTGAAAGCCACCGACGTACCGGTGGTGGCGTTCTCGGTGGGCGAAGAAGAGTTGCGCGGCATCGACACCAAACCGTTGGTGGGCAACCTCGCGGCATGGAACTACTTCGAGTCGGTGGAGAACCCGGTGAACAAGAAGTTCGTCGCGGACTGGAAAGCCTACGCGAAGAAACACAACCTGCCGGGCGCCGACAAAGCGGTGACCAATGACCCGATGGAAGCCACCTACGTCGGCATCCACATGTGGGCTCAGGCCGTGGAGAAAGCCAAGTCCACCGACGTCGACAAAGTCCGCGAAGCCCTCGCCGGCCAGACTTTTGCCGCACCGTCGGGCTACACCCTGACCATGGACAAGACCAATCACCACCTGCACAAACCGGTGATGATCGGCGAGATCCAGAGCGACGGTCAGTTCAACGTGGTCTGGCAGACCGAAGGCCCGAT
Organism: Pseudomonas sp. NPDC087614; assembly: GCF_044743485.1. NCBI lineage: Bacteria > Pseudomonadati > Pseudomonadota > Gammaproteobacteria > Pseudomonadales > Pseudomonadaceae > Pseudomonas > Pseudomonas sp. NPDC087614. The sequence goes on from NZ_JBIUWN010000014.1 coordinate 36,786, forward strand.
CCGTGCGCAGCCGTGGAGCCCGTTTATCGAGGGCAACGACAAGAAGCCGGATTATGCGGTGAAGAGCAACTGAGCCACTGGGTGTCAGGGCCCGAGTACAAAACCCGGACCTGATGCAATTCCCTGTGGGAGCGGGCTTGCTCGCGAAGACGGCGGCACATCCAACATCAATGTGACTGACCCATCGTATTCGCGAGCAAGCCCGCTCCCACATTGTCCGCGTAAGGCCAATGACATGCTGACTGCCCTTTACCGTCTATTGCTCGCCATCGCGCTCCTGCTGCCGATGGCCGCCCATGCCGGCGACGCCGAAGACTTCGTCGCCGCCAACCCCATGCAACAGGCCAAACTGCTGCAAGAATGGGCCGCGCAGCCCGAACCGGCCCGTATCGAGCTGATCAACGCCCTGCAACAAGGCGAACTGACCGTCGACGGCCAAGCCAAAACCCTGCGCCTGAACAACCGCCTGCGGGGGCTGATCGACACCGCTCTGGCCAGCCACCAATTGCTCGCCGCCGACGCCAAAATCCGTCTGGCTGGCGCGCAGCAATTGCAGAAAAGCGCTAAACCCGCGCAGCTGAAATTCCTCGACCAGCAACTGGCTGGCGAAACAGATGAAAGCGTCCACGCCGCCCTGAGTCTGGCCCTGGCCAATCTGCAACTGGTCGACACTGACCCGGCCGTGCGGCTGGCCGCCGTGCGCTTGCTCGGTAAAACCGGCGATCCGCTGGCTCGCACTCGTCTTGAAGGCTTGCTTGAACCCGGTGTCGAAACCGATGTCGGCGTGCGCACTGCCGCCCAAACCAGCCTCGCTCAGGTGAAACGCAAACTGTTGATCGGCGAAATACTCGGCCAGGCGTTCAGCGGCATGTCACTCGGCTCGATCCTGCTGCTCGCGGCGCTGGGCCTGGCGATCACCTTCGGTCTGCTGGGCGTGATCAACATGGCCCACGGCGAAATGCTGATGCTGGGCGCCTACTCGACCTACGTGGTGCAACTGATGTTCCAGCGCTACGCCCCACAGGCCATCGAGTTCTATCCGCTGATCGCCCTGCCGGTGGCGTTCTTCGTCACCGCCGCCATCGGCATGGCGCTGGAGCGCACGGTGATTCGCCACTTGTATGGCCGACCGCTGGAAACCCTGCTCGCCACCTGGGGCATCAGCCTGATGCTGATTCAGCTTGTGCGTTTACTGTTCGGCGCACAGAACGTTGAAGTGGCCAACCCGGCATGGCTGTCCGGTGGCATTCAGGTGCTGCCGAATCTGGTGCTGCCGTACAACCGCATCGTCATCATCGCCTTCGCGTTGTTTGTGGTGGTGCTGACCTGGCTGCTGCTGAACAAGACGCGCCTGGGCCTCAACGTGCGCGCGGTCACCCAGAACCGCAACATGGCCGCCTGCTGCGGCGTGCCGACCGGACGCGTCGACATGCTCGCTTTCGGTCTCGGTTCCGGTATCGCCGGCCTCGGCGGTGTGGCGCTGAGCCAGATTGGCAACGTCGGCCCGGACCTCGGCCAAAGCTACATCATCGACTCATTTCTGGTGGTGGTGCTCGGCGGCGTCGGCCAATTGGCCGGTAGCGTGCTGGCGGCGTTCGGCCTCGGTATCACCAACAAGATTCTCGAACCGCAGATCGGTGCGGTGCTCGGCAAGATCCTGATCCTCGCGCTGATCATTCTGTTCATTCAGAAACGTCCGCAAGGCCTCTTCGCACTCAAAGGACGGGTGATCGACTGATGAACCAGCCTCTATTAGTCACGGCCACGCAAAAGGCTGGCCCGAAAATCACGATTGCCGTTGGCGCGGTGATCCTCGCGCTACTGATCGCAATGCCTTTGCTGTCGCTGTTGTCGCCGGAAAACGCGCTGCATGTCTCGGCGTACACCCTGACGCTGGTTGGCAAAATCCTCTGCTACGCCATCGTCGCGCTGGCGCTGGATCTGGTCTGGGGTTACGCCGGTCTGCTGTCCCTCGGCCACGGCTTGTTCTTCGCCCTCGGCGGTTATGCGATGGGCATGTACCTGATGCGTCAGGCCGCCGGTGATGATTTGCCAGCGTTCATGACCTTCCTGTCGTGGACCGAATTGCCGTGGTACTGGGCCGGCACCAGCAGCTTTGTCTGGGCCCTGTGCCTGGTGGTGCTGGCGCCGGGGTTGCTGGCACTGGTGTTCGGCTTCTTCGCCTTCCGTTCGCGGATCAAGGGCGTGTATTTCTCGATCATGACCCAGGCCCTGACCTTCGCCGGCATGCTCCTGTTTTTCCGTAACGAGACCGGGTTTGGCGGCAACAACGGCTTCACCAATTTCCGCACGATTCTCGGTTTCGGCATCACGGAACCGGGCACCCGCGCGGTGCTGTTCCTGGCCACGGTGTTGCTGCTGGTGGCGAGTCTGTTTATCGGCTGGCGTCTGGCGCAAAGCAAGTTCGGCCGAGTGCTGACGGCGCTGCGCGATGCGGAAAACCGCCTGATGTTCTGCGGTTACGACCCGCGTGGCTTCAAGCTGTTTGTCTGGGTGTTGAGCGCAGTGTTGTGTGGCTTGGCCGGTGCGCTGTACGTGCCGCAGGTGGGGATCATCAACCCGAGCGAAATGTCGCCGACCAACTCCATCGAAGCGGCGGTCTGGGTCGCCCTCGGCGGGCGCGGCACGTTGATCGGGCCGTTGCTTGGCGCCGGCGTGGTCAACGGCATGAAGAGCTGGTTCACCGTGGCGTTCCCCGAGTACTGGCTGTTCTTCCTCGGTGCGCTGTTCATCATCGTGACCCTGTATTTGCCCAAAGGCGTGATTGGTCTGCTGAAGAAACGAGGTGAACAATGAGAGTCACGGCAAGTGCTGAATTCATGCTCGAACCGGCCTTTTTTCCCGTGGAGCCCAACAAGGATGAGGGCACCAGCCGCGACTCGATCGGCCTTGGCCAGCGCGTTGGCCCGGGGCTCGACACGCGTCACGGGACGATCCTGACCCTGGAAGAGATCAGCGTCAGCTTCGATGGCTTCCGGGCGCTGAACAACCTCAACCTGTACATCGGCGTCGGCGAATTACGCTGCATCATCGGCCCCAACGGCGCGGGCAAGACCACGCTGATGGACGTGATCACCGGCAAGACGCGCCCCAGCCACGGCAAGGCCTGGTTCGGCGAAACCCTGGACCTGACGCAGATGAGCGAAGTGCAGATCGCCCAGGCCGGCATCGGCCGCAAGTTCCAGAAGCCGACGGTGTTCGAAGCGCTGAGCGTGTTCGAAAACCTCGAACTGGCGCAAAAAACCGACAAGTCGGTGTGGGCCAGTTTGCGTGCGCGCCTCAGTGGCGAGCAGAAGGATCGCATCAGCGAAGTGCTGGAGACCATTCGCCTGACCGCCTCGGTCAATCGCCCGGCGGGCTTGCTCTCTCATGGTCAGAAGCAGTTTCTGGAAATCGGCATGTTGCTGATGCAAGACCCGCAACTGCTGCTGCTCGACGAACCGGTCGCGGGCATGACCGACGCTGAAACCGAGTTCACCGCCGAGCTGTTCAAGTCGCTGGCAGGCAAGCATTCGCTGATGGTGGTGGAACACGACATGGGCTTTGTCGGCTCGATTGCCGATCACGTCACGGTGTTGCACCAGGGCAGCGTGCTGGCCGAAGGGTCGCTTGAGCAGGTGCAGGAAAACGAGCGGGTGATCGAGGTCTACCTGGGCCGCTGAACTGCAAACACCCGCTCCCACAAGGGGATTTGAGGAGACTCTGAACATGCTGCAAGTCGACAAGCTGCACCAGTACTACGGCGGTAGCCACATCCTGCGCGGCCTGAGCTTTGACGTGAAGGTCGGGGAAGTCACCTGCCTGCTCGGGCGCAACGGCGTCGGCAAGACCACCCTGCTCAAATGCCTGATGGGTCTGTTGCCGGCCAAGGAAGGCGCAGTGAATTGGGAAGGCCAACCGATCACCACGTTCAAGCCGCATCAGCGGGTGCACGCCGGGATCGCTTATGTGCCGCAGGGCCGGGAAATCTTCGGCCGCCTGACGGTGGAAGAAAACCTGCTGATGGGGCTGTCGCGATTTCCCGGCAGCGAAGCCAAAGAGGTGCCAGGTTTCATCTACGAATTGTTCCCGGTGCTGCTACAAATGAAGCAGCGGCGCGGCGGCGACTTGTCCGGTGGTCAGCAACAACAGTTGGCCATTGGTCGAGCCCTGGCCAGCCGCCCGCGTTTGCTGATCCTCGACGAGCCCACCGAAGGTATTCAGCCGTCGGTGATCAAGGAGATTGGCGCGGTGATCAAAAAGCTCGCCGCCCGAGGCGACATGGCGATTCTGCTGGTGGAGCAGTTCTACGATTTCGCCGCTGAACTGGCCGATCAGTACCTGGTGATGTCCCGGGGCGAAATTGTCCAGCAGGGACGCGGAGAAAACATGGAAGCCGAGGGTGTGCGCGGACTGGTTACGATCTAACCTGTAGCGTCCTGACGATAATCAGAAAACATGAATTTACCTTTAACGACTGCCCTGTTTACCCCGAGCTGGCATGCCGAGCTGGAGTTGGCGTACGCCCGCTTCGGCGACTGCACGCGCCCGGTGCAGCGCCGGCACCTCGGCCCGCTGCGGGTGCAGAAGCATCTGTATGCCGAAGGCCCCGAGGTCTGCCAGCACATCATCGTCCACCCGCCGGGTGGCATTGCCGGCGGTGATCGGCTGGACATCAGCGCTCGCGTCGAACCACACGCCTGGGCGCAGATCACCAGCCCCGGCGCGGCCAAGTGGTATCGCGCCGCGGGCCCGGCCTTTCAAAAGCTCGACTTGAAAGTCGCTGCCGGAGCAACGCTGGAATGGCTGCCACAGGAAACCATCGTCTACAGCGCAGCACAGGCCGAGCTGACCACCTCGATTGAGCTTGAGGGGGATGCGCGGCTGTTCTACTGGGACGTGGTGGCGCTGGGTCGTCCGGCCAGCGGCGAGCGTTTCGACCTCGGGCATTTTCAATCGCACCTGGATATTCGTCGCGACGGTCGATTGCTCTGGCATGAGCGCCAGCGCATTGTCGGCGATGACGGTTTGCTCGATTCGCCGATAGGGCTGGACGGCCAACCGGTGTTTGCCACGTTGCTGGTGACCGGTGAGATTGATGCCGAACGGCTGGAACACTGCCGCTCGCTGGGCCATGACGTGCGCGGGGATCTGACGCAGTTGCCGGGATTGCTGGTTGCCCGTTGCCTGGCGAGCGAGGCACTGCTGGCCCGCGCCTGGCTGATCGACTTGTGGCGCTTGCTGCGCCCCGCCCTGCTAGGCCGCGACGCCCTGCCCCCAAGAATCTGGAACACCTGAAATGCATGACAACTTTTCAATCTGCCCTGATGGATATCCACAATGGACCTGACCCCACGCGAAAAAGACAAGCTGTTGATCTTCACCGCAGGCCTCGTCGCCGAGCGGCGTTTGGCGCGCGGTGTGAAGCTCAACTACCCCGAAGCCATGGCCTACATCTGCGCCGCGCTGCTCGAAGGCGCCCGTGACGGCCAGACCGTGGCCGAGCTGATGCACTACGGCACCACCCTGCTGACCCGCGAACAAGTGATGGAAGGCATCCCGGAGATGATCCCCGAGATCCAGGTCGAAGCGACGTTCCCCGACGGCACCAAACTGGTCACTGTTCACCAACCGATCGTCTGAGGCCGGGCCATGACTTACAGCATTCGCGATGCGCGGCATGCCGACCTGCCGGCGATCCGCGACATTTACAACGACGCGGTGCTCAACACCACGGCGATCTGGAACGACGCGCCCGTCGACCTCGGCAACCGTCAGGCATGGTTCAGCGCCCGTCAGGCCCAGGCTTATCCGATTCTGGTGATCGTCGACGCCGACAACGCGGTGCTCGGCTACGCTTCTTTTGGTGACTGGCGGCCATTCGACGGTTTTCGTCATACCGTCGAGCACTCGGTTTATGTGCGCAGCGACCAACGCGGCAACGGCCTCGGCCCGCAACTGATGAGCGTGCTGATCGAGCGGGCCCGGGCCTGTGGCAAACACGTCATGGTCGCCGCCATCGAAACTGGCAACGCTGCCTCGATTGCTCTGCATGAACGCGCCGGTTTCATCACCACAGGCCAGATGCCGCAAGTCGGCACCAAGTTCGGTCGCTGGCTCGACCTGACCTTCATGCAGCTCACCCTCAACCCTGGCGCGCAGCCGCCTGACGCCAACAAGGAGTGACATCGATGAACGCCGCCCAACTGCGCCGCGTCAATGCTGAAAGCTTTGCCCACTATCGTCAGGGCCTGATCGATCTGCTGCTCGATGCAGTGGGTTATGGCGCCAGTGTCGGATTCATGGCCGACCTCGATGCGGCTCAGGCTCGCGCCTATTTCGATGAGGTTCAGGACAACATCAACAAAGGCAGCGTGTTGCTCTGGGTGGTGGTCAAGGACGAGCAAGTGCAGGCCAGCGTGCAACTGGGACTGTGCCAGAAGGCCAACGGCCTCAATCGCGCCGAAGTGCAGAAGCTGCTCGTGCGCGAACACGCCCGTCGGCGTGGCCTTGGCCAGCAATTGATGAGCGCCCTGGAGCTTGAAGCCCCAAGGCACAAACGCGGCATGCTTTACCTCGACACCGAAGCCGGCTCTCCAGCCGAAGACTTCTACAGGGCGCTTGGCTATATCCGCGCAGGTGAAATCCCCGACTACGCCTGTGACCCGCACGGCACCTACCGGCCAACCGCCCTCTACTACAAGATTCTGCAAGGAGCCCAGTGATGATTCCCGGTGAATACCAGATCCAGCCCGGCGACATCGAACTCAACGTCGGCCGCCGCACGGTCAGCCTGAAAGTCGCCAACAGCGGCGACCGGCCGATTCAGGTCGGCTCGCACTATCACTTTTTCGAAACCAATGACGCCCTGACCTTTGATCGAGCGGCCAGCCGTGGCATGCGCCTGAATATTCCGGCTGGCACGGCGGTGCGCTTCGAGCCGGGACAGAGTCGCGAGGTTGAGCTGGTGGATTACGCCGGGCATCGCCGGGTGTTCGGTTTTGCCGGACGGGTGATGGGTGATCTCTAAGTAATGCGGTGTCTGCTCTGGCCCCTTCGCGAGCAAGCCCGCTCCCACATTTGGACCGCGCTCCCTTGTGGGAGCGGGCTCGCTCGCGAATCTGTGAGCGCAGCGAACAGTCTCAAACTCAACTGAATTTCAAGGCGAACGAATGAAGATCTCCCGTCAAGCCTACGCCGACATGTTCGGCCCCACCGTCGGCGACAAGGTGCGCCTGGCCGACACCGAGCTGTGGATCGAGGTCGAAAAAGACTTCACCACCTACGGCGAAGAAGTGAAATTCGGCGGCGGCAAAGTCATCCGCGACGGCCAGGGACAGAGCCAGTTGCTGGCCGCCGAGGTGGTCGACACCGTGATCACCAACGCACTGATCGTTGATCACTGGGGCATCGTCAAAGCCGACGTCGGCCTCAAGGACGGCCGCATCGCCGCCATCGGCAAGGCCGGCAACCAGGACGTGCAACCCAACGTGACCATGGCCATTGGCGCCGGCACCGAAGTGATCGCTGGCGAAGGCATGATCCTCACCGCCGGCGGCATTGACACGCACATCCACTTCATCTGCCCGCAACAGATCGAAGAGGCGCTGATGAGCGGCGTCACCACCATGATCGGCGGCGGCACGGGACCGGCCACCGGCACCAACGCGACGACCTGCACTTCCGGCCCGTGGCATCTGGCGCGCATGCTCCAGGCCGCCGACGCCTTCGCGATGAACATCGGCCTCACCGGCAAGGGCAACGCCAGCCTGCCGGAGCCGTTGATCGAACAGGTCAAGGCCGGCGCCATTGGCCTCAAGCTGCACGAAGACTGGGGCACCACCCCGGCGAGCATCGACAACTGCCTGAGCGTTGCCGATCAATACGATGTGCAGGTGGCGATCCACACCGACACCCTCAACGAATCCGGCTTCGTCGAAACCACCCTCGGCGCGTTCAAGGGCCGCACCATCCACACCTATCACACCGAGGGTGCCGGTGGCGGCCACGCGCCGGACATCATCAAGGCCTGCGGGTTTGCCAACGTGCTGCCGAGTTCGACCAACCCGACCCGGCCGTTCACCCGCAACACCATCGACGAACACCTGGACATGCTGATGGTCTGCCACCACCTCGACCCGAGCATCGCCGAAGACGTCGCGTTCGCTGAAAGCCGCATCCGCCGCGAGACGATTGCCGCCGAAGACATCCTCCACGACCTCGGCGCCTTCTCGATGATCAGCTCCGACAGCCAGGCCATGGGCCGTGTTGGCGAAGTCATCACCCGCACCTGGCAAACCGCCGACAAGATGAAAAAGCAGCGCGGCCCGTTGCCGCAGGATGGCGAAGGCAACGACAACTTCCGCGCCAAACGCTACATCGCCAAATACACCATCAACCCGGCGATCACCCATGGCATCAGCCATGAAGTCGGTTCGATCGAAGTCGGCAAGTGGGCCGATCTGGTGCTTTGGCGTCCGGCGTTTTTTGGTGTCAAACCGACGCTGATTCTCAAGGGCGGCGCGATTGCTGCCAGCCTGATGGGCGATGCCAACGCCTCGATCCCGACCCCGCAACCGGTGCACTACCGCCCGATGTTTGCCAGTTATGGTGGTTCGCTGCACGCCACCAGCCTGACCTTCATCAGCCAGGCCGCGCAGGAGGCCGGTTTGCCCCAAGCATTGGGTTTGAAGAAGAAGATCGCCGTGGTCAAAGGTTGCCGCGAGGTGCAGAAAACCGACCTGATCCACAACGACTACCTGCCGAACATCGATGTCGATCCGCAGACGTATCAAGTCAAGGCTGACGGTGTGCTGCTGTGGTGTGAACCGGCGGAAACGCTGCCGATGGCTCAACGCTACTTTCTGTTTTAGAGCCCGCGTCCCGAGTACGGACACTCGTGTCCGTACTCGAGATCCCTGCATAGGTGACGGTGTCCCGATTTACGGCGGGACTGATGACTCACCCACAGATCAGCCACGCTCTTGAATCCGCCCCGCTCAGTGTTGTATCGGCAATGAGATTACAAACATTCCATCATGGAGCCGGAAACAACAAAGCGACCATCTCGCGAGAGTAGTGATAATTCAACCTTAGTTCCTTACCCGCCGGAATATCCGTGGTTGCAAAAACAGTACTCAGCTCTAATCCTCTGCGAACCACCTCTCCCCCGGATCGGTCTTCGGCGTCAACGCGAAAAGCAACGGTTTCAACGTTATACCCTCCCGGCGATTGTCGCAGTGGCCGGCCGGCCGCGTTAAATACGAAGTTGGTGTTGATTCTGGAAACAATATTGTCGCCCGCCACAACGATTGAAAATTCCCGTGGCCTGCCATCCTCTATAAAAGTGCCGGTAGTTGCGTACATGGCAAATGTTTGTTCGGCCAGTGACAGGCGAGCGGCAGGTACAAGATCTCCACCATATACCCCAATGATTTCCCCTTTGCCGATGCGCCGGTTCGCCACCACCATCGATTGTCCGATCAGAGCCTTTTCGCCGGGAACGATAATGTCTGCTTCAGTAAAGGTCCGTAACTGCAGTTTTTCCTCATACAACCTGGCGACCTGTTCAAAACCACCCGCCTTCAGGTAGGGCAGAACCTGCTCCGAGGTGTATCTGTTTCCACTGGCCATGGACGCTTCTGGCTCAATGCTTCTGACATACATCGGTTTGCCATCAATTCCCCTGATCGGATATTTACCATTGTTGGCACGGTTGTATGAGCCCAGCTTGTTGTTCTCGCCCGAATAACGCACATAGTGGCGCATGCTGCTGAGTTCTTCAGGGGTATAAGGCTTGATCGGCATCGACTCCGACGCCAGTTCAAAAACATCATCGGGAGAATCCGATCGCGTCGGCAATGATTCCAGCGCCAATTCGAACTCTTCATCGGAATGCCCGGCCTTCATTCCGCCCTTGCGACCTCGACGATGCCAGGTACCCGCCGCATCGGGAGTGGCAATGATCCCGCTGCTGAGCAGCTCGGACGGTTTTTGGGGGTCGCGTACCCGCAGCAGGTAATGCTGCCCGTCTCCCGCGTCAGGTGACCGGGCGGCGAAGTATTTGGCGCCGTTGAATTCCACTTCGTGCGCGGCCGACAGTTTCAGTTGCACGGTTTTGTCAGATGCGAATATCCGAGGGCTGGCGGATCGGCTGGCACCCGATCCGAATTCACTCAGCTCGGCCCATTGCCCACTGACAGGATCACGCTCCAGCGCAGGCCCCGACGCAAACCGTTCGCTTTCCAGTCGTGCCCGGTACAGACCGGTTTGCGGATCCGTTGCGACAGGCACGATATCTCCGCCCGACACTTCGGCATAACCACGTCCCTTGACTGACCGTAAACCGTGCGCGTCGGCCTCCGGCAGTTGGACCGACGCCCTGAACGCGTAATCTGGCAAAGTGTTTCGAGTCACCGCCCGGGCGAAGTCGGGAGGGGGGGTGACCGCGCTGATCGTGACCGTGGATGCTGGCAAAGATGTATCAGGCGTCACGCCGGCGGCGGTGCCGTCACCGCGCAGATTTCGCGCTGGCGCGATGTCAGGAGAAAGGAAATCGAAGCGGTGTAGCGTATCGCGAGGCGGCGAGACAGCGCCCGACGGTGGCGTGGGCCCTGTGTGCCCATCGACAGAGGCAGGGCCTTTGGAAGGCGGTTTTCGTACCATGAATTATTCGTCCTTGAATAGGTTTTATCAGTGACCGACATCGGTAACCGAGTAGCGTGCTGCATGATTGCTTGTTGACTGTGTAACTGCCGCGCCCGGTATCAGACAAGTACATATCCTTATGTACGACGCTATATAAACAACACAACCAAAACATCTTATAAAACGGAAAGCATGCACTTAAGATCATCTGCAACTCTTTCATGCACGATAAAAATACCAGATACCTCGCAGATAAAAACAACTAAAAATCATCAAGAAACAGCTCACAAATAGCAGCCAATCATTCACAATTTCGAAGTTTAAATTTATGAATCAATACCAAACAGTACTATCAGTACAATAGAAACTTTCCGATACGTATCAACGGTACTGTGGCAGGGGCTACAAAGAGGTTAATATCCCGAAACAATCCAGAAGGGAACCTGCCATGCGCCTATCCGAATTCATCAGGCAACACGTTGATCGTATCGTCGATGAATGGGAGGAGTTCGCAGGCACCATTACGCCCGCCGCCGATTATCTGGACTCGACCGCGCTGCGTGATCACGCCAAGGCCATCCTGCTGGCCGCCGCACGGGACATGAACAAACCGCAGAGCCCCGACGAGCAAGCGGCCAAAGCCAAGGGTGAAGGCCTGGAAGTAACCCCCAGCCTCAATCAGGCCGGCTCCAGCCATGGCGAACTGCGCCACACCGTCGGTTTTGATCTGGTGCAGATGACCTCGGAGTTTCGCCACTTGCGCGCCTGCGTGATCCGCCGCTGGGTCGAAAGTCTGGGGACGCCGGAGATGGTGTACTTCCAGGACATGATCCGTTTCAACGAAGCCATCGACCAAGCGTTGGCCGAGTCGACTGCAGCCTACGCCGAGCAGGTCGAGCGTTCGCGGGACATTTTTCTCGCCATCCTGGGGCACGATTTGCGCGTGCCGCTGCAAGCGGTGAGCATGTCCAGCGAATTGCTCTTGCGCAAAACCAGTCTGGAGGGAGATGCGCTGACCTGTGCCCTGAACATCAAGCGTGGCGCCCGGCACATGGCGTCGATGGTCAGCGACTTACTCGAACTGGTGCGCTGTCGTCTGGGAAAGAGCCTGCCGATCGAGTCAGTGCCAATGGACATGGCCGACGCTGCAAGGGCAGCGATTGCCGAGGCCCGCGCCGGCAATCCGCAGTGCCATCCAACGTTGAAAATCAGCGGCGACACTCACGGAACGTGGGACGCGGGGCGGATCGATCAGTTGCTGCAAAATCTGATCGGCAATGCCTTGCAGCATGGTTCGAATCAACGCGACGTAGCGATCGACCTCAGGGGCGAAGGCGACAGCGTGCTTGTGTCAGTGCATAACCACGGTACGCCGATTCCCGAAGAGGCGATTGGCACGATTTTCGACCCGTTAGTGCGCAGCGCCGACGAGCAACTCGGTCAGCCGTCAACCAGCCTGGGGTTGGGTTTGTTCATCGTCAAGGAAGTGGTCAGCGCCCATGGCGGGACCATTGAAGTCAGCTCGAACGAGGCTGACGGGACGCGCTTCAGCGTGGTGTTGCCCAGAAACGTTTAGTCAGGATTAGCGCGTTATCGTTCTTCGCGAGCAAGCCCGCTCCCACAGAAGTCCGCATTTCACTGCGCACCGAAGTCCGCATGCCAATTGTGGGAGCGGGCTTGCTCGCGAAGGGCCATGCCCAAACAACCGATCGACATCAGACAAGCTATTCGACCACCAAGCGCCCCAACCGCTGCTTGAGCATGCGGTTCTCGGCCCGCAGTTGGCGAACCTCCTCAAGCAGATCGAGCGCCAGCGCCACCCCTTCCCACTCCAGCTCCAGATCGCGCCGCAACTTGGCGGCGCGTTTGGCCAGGGCCAGTTCGTAGTCGGTGAAACGCCAGTCCCGGGGCTGTGCGCCCTGAGGTTCGAGGATGCCGTGTTCGACGATTTCGATCACGTAGACGTCCGATAAATCGGCTGCCTCACAGAATTCTGCCATGTCCAGTTGAACGATCAGGGGGCTGCTCATGTTGGGCTACTCCGTCGCTGGGTTCAGAAGTTCTCTCGCGGATTGAAGGCGGCTTTCTTCGCCAGTTCCTGCCACAACGCGATGACCTCATCGTCTGCGGTTTTCGGCATGACGGCCTTGAGCTGCACGAACAGGTAACCGCGCTCGCCAGCCTTGTTTTTCAGACCATGACCCTTGGCCCGCATGCGCTGACCGTTCTGGCTGCCGGCCGGCACTTTGAGGTTGATCTTGCCGGTCAGGGTCGGCACGGCCACTTCAGCCCCCAGCACCAGCTCCCACGGCGCCAGTGGCAGCGTGATGATCAGGTTGTCGCCTTCGACATCGAACTTGGGGTGCGGCGCAAAACGAATCGTCAGGTACAGATCGCCATTCGCCCCGCCACCGATGCCCGGTGCGCCCTGGCCTTTGAGGCGGATGCGCTCGCCGTCGGCCACGCCTGCCGGGATCTTCACGTTCAGGCTCTTGGTGGTGTTGCTGACGTGCTGGCCGTTAGCGTTGTATTGCGGCACCTGGAAGGTGACTTTCTTGGATTCGTTCGAAAGCGTCTCTTCAAGGAAAACCGGCAGTTCCATTTCCACGTCTTGCCCTCGGCGTCCCGTACTGCGTTGTTGCCGACCTTCGCCGCCACCGAAACCGGGGCCGCGATTGCCGAAGATCGAACTGAAGAAGTCCGAGAAATCGCCGGTGTCCTGACCGCCGCCAAAGCCGCCACGGCTCTGCCAGCCCGGCGGCCCCTGGAACGGTTGTCCGTGCTGGCCATAGCGGCGCAGTTCGTCGTATTCGGCGCGTTTGTCCGCGCTTTTCAGCGCTTCATAGGCTTCCGAGGCATCCTTGAACTTGGCCTCGGCGTCTTTTTCCTTGCTGACATCGGGGTGGTATTTGCGCGCCAGCTTGCGATAGGCCGCCTTGATGGCCTTGTCGTCTGCTGTCGGCTCCACGCCGAGTATCTTGTAATAGTCTTTGAAGTCCATTGAAGGAGTCACCATCCGTTATCGATTTCGCGCCGATGCCAGCATGCGCCTATTTGCGCGTGCCGGGTTGACCGATCTCAAACTTGTGACCGGGTGGCGCAACAGAAGTTTATCGGCAGTGGGCGGCGGTTCTTGCGACCGCCGGTATGTCTGCCGGCCCATGCCAGCAAGTTTGGGGCAAAGCTGAGACTTTCAACCCAGCCTGGTCGTGAAATAGCTGATGACCGGCCTTCGAATCTGCCGCGCACTGACATACACTGCGCGGCCGTTTTTTGACCGGAACCCGAAAGACATGAACAACGCCTCTCCAGCCCGTGCCTGCGGCATCGACTTCGGCACGTCCAACTCCACCGTCGGCTGGCTGCGCCCCGGCATGGAAACGATGATCGCGCTGGAAGACGACAAGATCACCCTGCCGTCAGTGGTCTTCTTCAACATTGAGGAGCGCCGTCCGGTGTACGGTCGCCTGGCGCTGCACGAGTACCTGGAAGGCTACGAAGGCCGGCTGATGCGCTCGCTCAAGAGCCTGCTCGGCTCCAAGTTGATCAAGCACGACACCAGCGTCCTGGGCACCGCGATGCCGTTCAAGGATTTGCTCGGTCTGTTCATCGGTCAGCTCAAGAGCCGTGCCGAAACCGCCGCCGGTCGTGAATTCGAGCAAGTGGTGCTGGGCCGTCCGGTGTTTTTCGTCGATGACGATCCGCTGGCCGACCAGGAAGCCGAAGACACGTTGGTAGAAGTCGCGCGCAAGATCGGCTTCAAGGAAGTGTCATTCCAGTACGAACCCATTGCCGCGGCCTTCGACTACGAGTCGACCATCGAGAAAGAAGAGCTGGTACTGATCGTCGACATCGGCGGTGGTACGTCCGACTTCTCGCTGGTGCGTCTGTCGCCCGAGCGTCGCGGTGTGGATAACCGTCACGACGACATCCTCGCCACGGGCGGCGTGCACATAGGCGGTACCGACTTCGACAAACAACTGAGCCTGCAAGGCCTGATGCCGCTGTTCGGCTACGGCAGCCGCATGAAGAGCGGCGCCTACATGCCGACCAGCCACCACATGAACCTGGCGACCTGGCACACGATCAACTCGGTGTACTCGCAAAAATCCAGCCTGGCGCTGGGTAGCATGCGCTACGACATCGAAGACACCGGCGGCATCGATCGCCTGTTCAAACTGATCGAACAACGCGCCGGGCACTGGCTGGCGATGGAAGTGGAAGAGACCAAGATTCAGCTCACGCATACCGACAGCCGGCATGTGCCGCTGGATCGCATCGAAGCCGGGCTGAGCGTGGAACTGACCCGTGCCCTGTTCGAATCAGCCATCGACGCGCAACTGGAACGGGTTCGCGGCAGCGTCACGCAACTGTTGAACGACGCCAATGTATCGGTAGGTCAGGTGGATACGGTGTTCTTCACCGGTGGTTCCAGCGGCATTCCGGCGCTGCGCAACAGCGTCTCGGCGATGCTGCCGAATGCGCGACATGTCGAAGGCAATATCTTTGGCAGCATCGGCAGCGGTCTGGCGATTGAAGCCATGAAGCGTTATGGCGCCATGGCCTGATCCGAAATCGGCGGTGCGCCCTTCGCGAGCAAGCCCGCTCCCACACTGGATTGCATTCTAGCTGAAGCAATGCGGTCAAATGTGGGAGCGGGCCTGCTCGCGAAGAGGCCCGCTCAAACACTACAAAATCTGAATCAAACCATCCCGCCCAGCTTCAACTCACTCTTGAGATACGCGTAGTAAATCGGCCCCGCCACCACCCCCGGCAGGCCGAACGCGGCCTCGAACACCAGCATCGCCAGCAGCAACTCCCACGACTTGGCACTGATCTGCCCGCCGACAATGCGCGCGTTGAGAAAGTATTCGAGCTTGTGGATAAAAATCAGGTAGCCCAGCGCCGCCAGCGCCACCCAGATCGACAGCGACAGACCGACAATGGTAATCAGGGTGTTCGACATCAGGTTGCCGATCACCGGCAGCAGGCCGAGCAGGAAGGTCAGCACGATCAGGGTTTTGGTCAGCGGCAGTTTGATGCCGAACATCGGCAGGATCACCGCCAGGAAGATGCCGGTGAAGAAGGTGTTGAGCAGGGAAATCTTGATCTGCGCGAAGACGATGTTGCGAAACGCCTGCACCAGCAGGTGCAAGCGGTCGAACAGTGCGGCGGCCAGCGGCTTGCGCTTGGTCACGTCCGGTATGCGCTGCAGCGCGATGATTGCGCCAAGCACCATGCCGATCAGCAGCGTGACGAACATGTGCGCTGCGTCCTTGCCCACCAGTTGCAGATCGGCCAGGTGTTTGCCGGCCCATTCGCCGATCGCCACGCGAAATTCCGCCGCACTGGCCGGCAGGTAGGCGTCGATGAACGGCGGCAACTGACCGCGCGCGCGATCAATAACGCCCATGAATTTGTCGAGCGACGCCCCGGGATTTTCCGCTTCGTGCAGCAGGAAACTGATGGCGCCGGCGAAGAGCAGCGCCAGCACACTGACCACCAGCGTACCGAGCAACGCCACCGCCAGCCAACGTGCGCGGCGGCCTTCAATCAGCCGTTGCAGTTGCGGGGTGAGCATGTTGACCAATTCGAACACCAACAATCCGGCCAACAGACTGGGCAGCAAGCGCAGCGGCAACACCAGCAGCAAACCGCCGAAAATGATGATGCAACTGACCCAGAACACAACATGACGCTGAGAAAACGTTGGCATACAGCCTCAAAACGAACGGCGTAAAAGGATGGGCAGTCTGCCAGCGATCCGGGGGGAGCACTAGGAATATGCAGGGGCGAGGAGTGTGGGTGCGCTCAATGGCCCCATCGCGAGCAGGCTAGCTCCCACTGGGGTACGCATTTCAATGGGGGAGCGAGCCTGCTCGCGAAGAGGCCGGCCCGTTCGCCGCATATCCCTGCTGATTACTTTTTCTTCAGGCAATCACTCATGAAAGTCTTGCGTGCATCGCCGGTCAACGCCTTGGTTTTCGCATCAGCGTTGCAGGTTTTCATTTTCTGCTGCTGGGGCGTCATCGCCTTGCCATCGTTGGCTGCTGGCACGGCTTTGAGGCAGGTGCTCATGAACGTTTTGCGCTCATCGCCTTTCAGGCTCTTGGCGGTCGCATCGGCATTGCAGGTGGTCATTTTGTTCTGTTGCGCGGTGGCGGCAAAACCCTGGGAGCACAGCAGCAGACCGATCATCAACAAAGGGACACGCAACATCTTCATGGAGTTTTCTCCTTGTCGCCGCACCGATGGATGCGGCCTACGCAGAAGTGTAGCCAAATCTTGTTACACCTTCCTGCCTTCCAGGTGGCTGCGCCGGTACTGCTCCGGCGTACATCCGGCCTGACGGGCGAACATGGCGATAAACGCCGAGCCACTGCTGTAACCCAGGTCGAAGGCGATTTCCTGCACGCTGCGCGACGTTTCCAGTGCATCGATCGCGGCGAGATAGCGCAGGCGCTGGCGCCACTCACCGAAACTCATCCCCAGTTCGCGCACGAACTGCCGAGCCAGCGTGCGTTCGCTGACATGCACTTGCGCCGCCCACTGTGCCAACGGCTGGTTGTTGCCCGGATCGGCCTGCAACGCGTCGAGGATCGATAGCAAACCGGGACTGCTGGCATACGGCAGGTAACACTCATGCACCGGCGCCTGTTGCAGTTGATCGACCAGCACCTGGGCCAGACGCTGATCGGCATCGTGTTCGGGGATCTTCACGTCGCGGGCGGCGAAGTCCTTGAGGATCGCCTTGAGAATGTCGCTGATCGCCAGCGTGCAAGCCCGCGCCGGCAACTCGGCACAGACCTTGGGCGCGAGACACACCGCCCGATAATTGACCGGTTGATGGCTGTAGAAACTGTGCTCGACCTGCGGCGGCACCCACACCGCGTATTGCGGCGGCGACATGAAACGGCTGCCGTCGACGTCCATGTGCAGCACGCCATGAGCCGCATACTCCAGCGTGCCCCACGGATGGCGGTGCGGCGCGGCGAATTCGTGGGCGTTGAAGTCGGCGTAACGGAAGTACACCGTCGACGGCAGTTCGCTGAAATCCAGCAGATCGATGTGTTTGCTGTTCATGCTGTCCGGTTTCAGAGGCAGGTTGTCCGGTTCGAAGTATAGGGCTGTATCCAGACAGAGGATAATCACGCTTCATTAACGTTCTGGTTTCAACGCATGCAATACGCTTTTCCCCTGCTGGCGATTTTTATCTGGGCCGGCAACACCGTGATCAACAAGCTCGCCGTCGGCGCGATCTTCCCGGCCGAAATCGGTTTCTACCGCTGGCTGCTCGCCGGCTTGCTGTTCACCCCGTTCATGCTCAAACCGGTGATTGCCCACTGGTCGAAGATCCGCCCGAACCTGGGCAAAATCTTTGTGCTCGGGGTGCTCGGCATGGCGGTGTACCAAAGCCTCGCCTATTTCGCAGCGACCCTGACCACAGCGACCAACATGGGCATCATCCTGTCGCTGATGCCCTTGATGTCGCTGGCCATGGCGATCATCAGCCTGGGCCAGCGCCTGACCGCCGGTGCATTGGTCGGTGCCGTGCTGTCGTTTGCCGGTGTGCTGGTGGTGGTGTCGTCCGGCAGCCTCGGCGCGCTGCTGCAACACGGGGTGAATCTGGGGGACGCGATGATGCTGATCGCCACCCTGGCTTACGCGGTTTACAGCACGTTGCTGAAGAAATGGCAGCTGCGTTTGCCGCCGCTGGTGTTGCTGTATTTGCAGGTGCTGGTGGCGATTGTGGTGTTGTTTCCGCTGTTTGCTGTTTCGCCGAAAACCGGCCTGACCCAGCAGAACATTCCGTTGGTGTTGTACGCGTGTCTGTTGGCTTCGATGCTGGCGCCATTGGCGTGGATGCAGGCGGTGCAGCGCCTGGGGCCGAGTCGCACCACACTGTTCTTTAACCTGCTGCCGTTGATCACGGCGCTGATTGCGGCGCTGGTGTTGAAGGAGCAATTGGCGATGTATCACTTGGTCGGCGGGTTGTTGACCTTGGGAGGGGTGATTCTTTCCGAGCGCTGGACCACCGTGCTGGGCCATAAACGCCGCGTTGCCTGATCCGGCCTCTTCGCGAGCAAGCCCACTGCCCCATTTGGCCTGCATTTTCCTGTGGGGGCGGGTTTGCTCGCGAAGAACGCTCACTTGGGCTGACCGCTAGACCCCGGCAGCCTTGAGCCGCGCCGCATGCTCGACAAACAGCCGCACCGGATCAGCCCCCTTCCCGACCAGCCCCAGCGACTGGTTGACGATATCGAAATGGTCCAGAGGAAAGTCATCGCCAATTACCGTGCCCAGATGCGAGCTGTAACGCCCGACCATGCCGTCACACTGCCCCGCCTCACGATCGAACGTCGTGGCAAACAGCCGACAGCTGCGATGGGTGCCGTCAAACAGATTACCGCCGCGATCGGTCTTGCCCGGCTGTAACGTCCCCGACCACGAGTAATAACGCACGCCATTGACCACTTCCGGCCCGTGCCCGCCCCAGGTGTCGGGCAGCCCCTGTGGATAACGCTGATTGAACAGCGCCACGCCTGCTGTCGTCAGCGAGTGATGCGAGGCATGGATATCCACCGGCAGTTTCGGCCCGTGATAACCGGTGTCGAGTAACGCCATCATCCAGCCGATAGCGCGTAGCAACGCATCAAGAACGCGCCCTTTGGCACTGTCCGCGGGGTAGTGCTTGAGCAGGTAATCGGCCAGCTCCGAACCGTGATTGGGCCCGGCGACCGAGGTCACCGAAGCCACCAGATCCGGACGTTTGGCCGCCGCATAACGCGCCGTCAGCGAGCCTTGGCTGTGACCGAACAGGTTGACCTTGGCCGCGCCGGTCTCGCGCAAAATCTCCTCGATGCGCCGCAGCAACTGCTCACCGCGCACCTCGGTCGAGTTGAGCGGCGACACCTGCACGGCAATCACCGTCGCACCACCACGGCGCAACGCCTTGATGATCCCGAACCAATACGGATAAAATACCAGCCGGATAAACCCGAGCATGCCCGGCACCAGCACCAGTGGATAACGCGTCGACATGGGCAAACATCCTTGTGGTCGGTGAGTGGATGCAAGGCATGCAAAACGCCCGCCAAGCATCCGCCCTGAAGATGACAACTCGATGAGCAGCCTGCCGCCCCGCCACCATCAGCCCCACCGGTAAGCGTTTGGATGACGGGCGCCAAGACCGCAAAAAATCCCATAAAACTTTTTGCGTCGCTCAAGACTCACAACCTGGGTAGGCGATCACGACTGTAGAACGTGGCGCCAATCGGATTAGCCTCCAGGAGACTGAAATGAGCGACCTGCATTTGTCTGATGTTCAAACCCTGCGCGAGCGCGCACGGCAACACGTTGAAAACGGTGCCGTCACCGAAAGCTACAGCGCCAACCGTGAAGAGGTGCTGCGCTTGCTCAACGAATCGCTGGCCACCGAACTGGTCTGCGTCTTGCGCTACAAGCGCCACTACTTCATGGCCAACGGTTTGAAAGCCAGCGTGGCCGCCGACGAATTCCTCGAACACGCCATTCAGGAAGCGCAACACGCTGACCGCCTGGCTGAACGCATTGTGCAATTGGGCGGCGAGCCTGAGTTCAACCCCGACCTGTTGTCCAAGATGTCCCACGCCCAGTACGTGGCCGGCAACACCTTGAAGGAAATGGTCTACGAAGACCTCGTGGCCGAACGGATCGCTATCGACAGCTACCGCGAGATCATTCAGTACATCGGTGATAAAGACCCGACCACCCGGCGTATCTTCGAAGATATTCTGGCTCAGGAAGAAGAACATGCCGATGACATGGCGGACATTCTGAACGACCTCTAAACCTTCGAAATTGCCATCGCGGGCAAACCCGCGATGGCGTCCTGACAGGCGCTGTAGATTTACTTGCTTGGCTTGACGGTCACCGGCGCCTTGCCCGCCTTCATCTGCTCAAGCAGCGGCGCACACTGATTCGGCTCTGCGCCACTGGGCGCCACCAACGCCAGCAGCCCTGCCGCCGGTGCAGCAATCACCCCCAACGCCACCATCCCCGCCCCGCGCAGCAACAGCGGCACCGCTTTGACCCCGGCATCGGGCTTGATGAACTTGCCACGCACATACAGCGGCGAGCGCAGCGAGATCAGACGCCAGCCCTTGGATTCGGGGGTCACCGTCAGGTCCAGTTGCTCGGTGGCCATGTTCGCTGTGCCGTCGACGTAAATGATCGCGTTCTCGGTATCAAAGACAAACAGTCGCGTGGTCGCCAAACCGGTCTTGATGTCGAAGTCCGCCGCCGCGCAGTTGATCTTCACTTCCTTGTCGCCAAAGATCTTGCCGACCACGTAGTTGCCGACGTTGAGACCGGCCAGTTCCATCAACTCACGACTGATCGCGCCGTCGTTGATCAGCATCTTCAGGCTGCCGTTGGCGCCGCCCAGCAACTTGGCAACCGAGTTGCCGCGACCACTGATATCGGCATCGCCATTGAGCTCACCAAAACTGGTCTTCATGGGCTCAAACGTCGGGAACAGTTCCTTGAGTTTGAACTTGCGCGCAGTCAATCTGGCCCGGCCTTCCAAAGGTTCGGTGCGCCCGTTGAGGCGGATCTGTGCGTCGAGATTGCCGCCCGCGACGCCGAAGCGCAGCGGTTCCAGGCCGAGCTCACCGTCATCGAGTTTCAGATGGGTATAGAGGTCGGTGAGCGGCAGTTTTTCACTGTGGACGATGCGCTTGCCGGTGAATTCAACATCCGCGTCCATCGCCCGCCAGCGGTCGGTCTTGAATGCCTCGACCGGCAGCACTTTATCGGCCGGTTGCTTGCTCTCGCCGCCCCGGGCCTTTTGCTTGTCATTGGCGTCAGCACCGATCAACGGCGCGAGGTCAGCGAACAGCAATTGATTGGATACCAGCGCGCCGCTGAGTTTTGGCCGTGTCTGGCTGGCGATGTAGGTCAGGTCGCCATGGATGTCGCTGCCGCCGATCTTGCCGTTGAATTGCTCATAGGTGAATGTCGCGCCCGCCGCGTCATGCAGCTTGGCGATCAGATGGCCGTCGGTTGCATACGGGGGCGTATCCGGCAGGGTCACGCCGGTCAGCGGGTAGAGATTGCCGAGGCTGGCACCGGCCAGTTTCAGGCGCAGGTCAAGGGCGCCGAGGTTGAGCGGGTCGGTCAGGGTGCCGGCCAATTCAATGCGGGTGTCGCCGATTTTCGCCTGAGCTTGCAGCGGGAACGGTTTGCTCGCGTCCTGCAACGCCAACAACCCGCCGATC
Organism: Pseudomonas sp. NPDC087614; assembly: GCF_044743485.1. NCBI lineage: Bacteria > Pseudomonadati > Pseudomonadota > Gammaproteobacteria > Pseudomonadales > Pseudomonadaceae > Pseudomonas > Pseudomonas sp. NPDC087614. Next base: position 58,691 of record NZ_JBIUWN010000014.1, read on the forward strand.
TTGCCTTGGCCGGTGAGGTTCTGGCCGTGATATTGGCCTTTGACCTTCAACGCGAACGCGTAGTCTTGTGGCGCGCTGCCCTTGTCCTTCGCCGTTTTCGCCGCTTTGTCACCGACGATTTCGCTGAACGGAATCGGCTTGCCCAGCGGATCGATCAGCACATCCAGCTTGGTCTTGAGGGTTTGATCATCAAGCGTCACATGGCCCTTGTCGAAACCGATGGCGCCGATATCGACCACCCAGTTCGACGGTTCGGCATTCGGGTCCTTGGGATCAAACGTGAACGTCCAGTTGGCCCGGCCATCGGCCAGGCGTTGCAACTCAGCGTTGGGCTCGGTCAGGTCGATGCGCGGGATGACCACACGTTGCGCCAACAACGCCAGAGGCGAGATGCGCAGCTCAACGCGCTTGAGCGTGACCATCTGCGGCGTCTTCGACCAGCCCGGATTGCCCAGGCTCAAGTCCTCGGCGACCACATGCGGCCAGGGTATCCAGGCACGCCAGCCCCCTTCATCCGGTTCACGCTGCCAGATCACCGCCAGGTTGCCGTTAATGACAAATGGTCGATGCAGTTCTTGCGAGACTTTGGCATTGAGCGGCGGTTTGATCCGGTTCCAGTCGAAGAACACGATGATCAGGACCAGCACGGCCAAGAGCAGTACAAGGGTGGCGAAGGTCCAACTGAAGATTTTTCCGGTGCGCGTCATGCACAAAGCTCCTGATGACGACCGCACGCCCACATCACGGCGAACGGCTGAAACGACGGGCCAAAGCGGCCCTCATGAATTCTGTGACTGGCAAAAGGCCCGCAGGTTTAATCGAAAGCCGGATCTGGGCGGAAAAAGCCACGCAAATCTGACCGATTGGTCGAACAGCGTTACCGCCCCCCGCACTTTTGTGAGGCGCGAGTGGGTCGAAAATACCCACCAAGGTGCAAAACCGTCACCCTGAAAGGCCCGTTCTAGAGCCTCCCGCCAGAACAATCAATTCTGTTGATTATTACCATTGCGTTTATGAACTTTTATATCGACTTATCGAGAGTAGCATTGCCCTCGTACCCACTTTATCGCCCTCCCAAGGAGCAACCCATCATGAAACGCCAATTACTGCTCAGCCTTACCCTGTCGATGCTAGCCAGCACTGCTTTCGCCCTGCCCGCTGCCGAACAGGCGACTCCACAAGTCAAAACCAGCTACTCCGTATTCAGCCAGACCGTTGCTGCTGACGGTTCCGACCGCACGCCACAAGGCCAGACCCTGGCTGAAGATGGCTACGACAAAACTCCACAAGGCCAGGCGCTCGCCGAAAACGGTCGCAACCGCCTTGAACAAAAAGGCCTGGTTGAAGACGGTTACGACAAAACCCCACAAGGCCAGGCGCTCGCCGAAAACGGTCGCAACCGCCTTGAACAAAAAGGCCTGGTTGAAGACGGTTACGACAAAACCCCACAAGGCCAGGCGCTCGCCGAAGGTGGTGGTGACCGTGTGATCGAACGCAACGCCGCTTTAAGCTAAGCCCGTGGTGGCCTGGAAAAAAAGCCCAATTCCCCGATTGGGCTTTTGACTTTTCAGCCACAGCGTTAAAGAAGTCGCGATTTCCCTCCGTTGCATCCCCGCTGCCGTTCGACGCCGATAAAGCCGATTTGCTAGAGTGCGGCGCTTGTCCTGCCAAAGAACACGTCTGCGATGCTGCCCCGCGCCGAACAGAAACAACAGACCCGCAACGCCCTGATGGACGCTGCCCGCCACTTGATGGAAAGCGGCCGAGGATTCGGCAGCCTGAGCCTGCGCGAAGTGACGAAAACCGCCGGAATCGTGCCCACCGGTTTCTATCGGCATTTTGCCGATATGGACGAATTGGGCTTGGTGCTGGTGAGTGAAGTCGGCCAGACCTTCCGCGAGACCATCCGCTTGGTGCGCCACAACGAATTCGTCATGGGCGGCATTATCGATGCGTCGGTGCGCATCTTTCTTGATGTGGTCAGCGCCAACCGTTCGCAATTTCTGTTTCTGGCCCGTGAGCAGTACGGCGGCTCGCAACCGGTGCGACAGGCGATTGGCCGCTTGCGCGAAAACATCAGCGCAGACCTGGCGGCTGACCTTGGGCTGATGCCCAAGCTTCAGCACCTGGACGCAGCCGGCCTGAGCGTGATGGCCGACCTGATCGTCAAATCCGTTTTCGCCACCCTGCCGGACATCATCGACCCGCCCGCCGAAGCCTTGCCGGAGCATCTGACGCCTCAGGCGAAGATCACCCAGCAATTGCGCTTCATCTTTATCGGTCTCAAGCACTGGCAAGGGCTGGGCAGTACCGAATAACCCTCCTCCCTCCAAATAGTCATACATCTCCTGTGGGAGGGGGCTTGCTCCCGAATGCAGTGTGCCCGTCGAAACATGCCTGCCTGACACACCGCTTTCGGGAGCAAGCCCCCTCCCACAATTGGATCAGCGTCTCGGCCTCCATTTGGTGCATGTAAAAATCTTCATGCACCAAAACCTCTCAAATTCCCGCAACATCTTGAAACATCCACTACGCTCCGACAGGGATTTCCTACATCTCGTCCGATTGGCAAGCCCCTTGCTCTAGCCTGAGTATTGTCCACTGCTGGAAGCTTTCCGATGCTGGTGATTCATCGCAGAATCGACCCTCAACCCCTCTGGGCCGCCGAGTTGCACCTGACCTTCGAAGCACGGAGCAAAAGCCGTTTGCGCTGTTTCAGTGCCGAAGGTGAAGACGTCGGGTTGTTTTTGGAGCGCGGTCAGGCACCGCTGTATGACGGCGAATGCCTACAGGCTGAAGACGGACGCATCGTTCGAGTTTGCGCCCGCCCCGAACAACTGCTGCACGTCACCTGCGCCAATGCCTTTGAACTGACCCGCGCCGCTTATCACCTGGGCAATCGCCACGTTGCCCTGCAAGTCGGCGAGGGCTGGCTGCGTTTGCTCGATGATTACGTGCTCAAGGCGATGCTCGAGCAACTCGGCGCGCAGGTCGAAGCCATCGAAGCGCCGTTCCAGCCGGAGCACGGTGCCTACGGCGGCGGCCATCACCATTCGCGGCACGGCGACGAAGACTTCAACTACGCGCCCAAACTCCACCAGTTCGGCGTGCGTCTGTGAATCCGGCCTGGGCGCTGTTGCGCCTGGCCAGTCCGCAATTGCCGATTGGCGGCTACAGCTATTCCCAAGGCCTGGAAATGGCGGTGGATAACGGCCGGGTCAACAACCCGGACAGCGCTCGCCGCTGGATCAGTGATCAGTTGCTGCTCAACCTCGCCCGATTCGAAGCGCCGCTGCTGCTCGCCCATTGTCAGGCCGCGGCGGATGAAAACTGGGGCGAACTGCTGCAGATCTGCGAAACCCACCGCGCCAGCCGTGAGACCCGCGAGTTGCATCTGGAGAGCCGGCAGATGGGTTACTCGTTGCAGCAACTGCTCAACGGCTTGCCGGAACTGGACGCACCCGCACGCGATTTTCTTGAGCAGTGCACCGAACCGCATCTGGCCCTCGGCTGGGCGCTGGCCGCCCGTGCCTGGGGCATCAGCCCGCAGGACGCCCTCGCCGCGTGGCTGTGGAGCTGGCTGGAAAACCAGCTGGCCGTTCTGATGAAAACCCTGCCGCTGGGCCAGCAAGCCGCCCAGCGCCTGACCAGCGAACTGCTGCCGCTGCTGCAACAGGCACAGCAGGACGCCACCCGAATCAACCCCGAACACATCGGCAGCGCCGCGTTCGGTCTGTCCCTGGCGTGCATGGCCCATGAGCGCCAGTACAGCCGCCTGTTCCGTTCCTAGGGCCCGTTATTTTGGAGAAGCATATGAACACACAACCTCTGCGCGTCGGTATCGGCGGCCCGGTCGGTTCCGGCAAAACCGCATTGACCCTGGCCCTGTGTCTGGCACTGCGCGAGCGCTACAACCTCGCCGTGGTCACCAATGACATCTATACCCGCGAAGACGCCGATTTTCTGGTGCGCAATGAAGCCCTGGCACCGGAGCGGATCATCGGCGTGGAAACCGGTGGCTGCCCGCACACGGCGATCCGCGAGGACGCCTCGATCAACCTCGAAGCGGTCGATCAACTGAACCGACGCTTCCCGGGGCTGGATCTGATTCTGGTGGAGTCCGGCGGCGACAATCTTTCGGCGACGTTCAGCCCGGAACTGTCCGACCTGACGATCTACGTGATCGATGTTTCGGCCGGCGACAAGCTGCCGCGCAAGGGCGGGCCGGGTATTTGCAAGTCCGACCTGCTGGTGATCAACAAGATCGATCTCGCCCCGCTGGTCGGCGCCTCGCTGGACATGATGGACAGCGACACAAAACGCATGCGCAACGGCAAGCCGTTTGTGTTCAGCAACCAGAAAACCGGTCAGGGCCTGGAAGCGATCATCGCCTTCATTGAACGCCAGGGCCTGCTGACCGCAGCCTGATTCACTTATCAACAAGGAAGCTTATCCATGACATTCAAACGTATTCTGGGCGCCCTGGCGCTGCTGCTGACCCCGGCGCTGGCCTTTGCTCACCCAGGGCATGGCGACAGTGGCTTGATCGCGGGTATCAGCCATCCGATGGGCGGCCTCGATCATTTGCTGGCGATGATTGCCGTCGGTTTGTGGGCGGCTCAGCAGCAAGGCGCGGCGCGTTGGGCACTGCCGTGCACCTTCGTCGGCACCATGTTGATCGGCGGCATGCTCGGTTTTGAAGGGCTGGAGTTGCCGGCACTGGAAAGCGGGATTGCGGCGTCGGTGCTGGCGCTGGGCCTGGCGGTTGCGCTGGCGGTGCGTCCGCCATTGGTTGTGGCGGTGGCGGCGACGGCGTTGTTTGCGCTGTTCCATGGTGTCGCGCATGGCCTGGAGTTGCCGGACATGTCGAGTCCCTGGGCGTATGCGACGGGATTTGTGGCGGCGACCGCTGCGCTGCATGCCGCCGGTTATGCGGTGGTTCGTTTTCTGCCTCAGGCTGCTGCGCCGCTGGTGCGCCTGGCGGGTGCTGCTTCGGCGGTGACGGGTGCGTGGTTGCTGGCCGGTTGATTTCTATCGCCTGAGCAGGCCCCTTCGCGAGCAAGCCCACAGGTTTTGTGTTTACCCTAAATCCATGGTGGGAGCGGGCTTGCTCGCGAAGACGGCCGATCAGACACCGCATCGCTCCCCCCATGCTGTCTGCTACCATGTCGCGCAATCGCCCCAGCCGTGACGACGTCCGCCCATGCCCCTCGCTTCCCGCTCCAAGTCCCTGCCTGAATTGACCGCCCTGTTCAGCGACGTGCAACAGCATTTCGTCAACGTGATCGTGCCCCTCTGGCAAGGCCCGGGCTGGAACGCCGACATGGCGCTGCCTTACGAGGCGCTGGACGCCGCACATCAGCCGCTGCCACCGCAACGCTATCGGGCGATGGCCTGCGCGCGGCAGTTGTATCTGTTTTCCAGCCTGATCGGGGTTGTGGATAACGCCGAAGATCGCGCGGCCGCGCTGTTTCGCTCGCTGCAACGACACTTCCACGATGGCGAACATGGCGGCTGGTTCTACAGCATTGATCCACAGGGCAAACCGCTGGATCAGCGCAAGGATCTCTATACCCACGCCTTTATCCTGTTCGCCTGCGCACATTACTGGGACAAGTCCCGTGAGCCGCTGGTGGAGTCGACGCTCAATGCCGCACTGGAAATCATCGGCCGCCGTTTTGCGACCGGTGACGGCTTGTACGAAGCGTGCCTTGAGCGCGACTGGATCACCCTGCAAACCGGCCCGTTGCAGAACCCGCTGATGCACTTGGCCGAAGCCTTTCTCGCGACATTGTCAGTGCGTGAAGACGCGGCAACGCAACAAGCGCTCGTTGAGTTATGCACAGCCATGCACAAGCGGTTCATCGATCCACAACATGGCGTGTTGATGGAGAAACCGCTCGGGGCTGTGGATAACTGGTACGAGCCGGGGCACCAGTTCGAGTGGTACTTCCTGCTGCAATCCTCGGCGCTGTTGCGCGGCTCGAAACTGCATTCGGCGCTGGACAAGGCGTTCGCGTTTACCGAGCAATTCGGTGTGCAGCAGCCGTGCGGCGCCGTGCGGGCGATGCTTGATCTGGAACTGGACGGACGCCCGAAAGATTCGACTCAACGGATCTGGGCGCAGGCCGAATATCTGCGGGCGCTGACCTTACGCCCCGACAGCGAGGCTGTGGTGCTGCATCAATTGCAAGCATTGCAACAGCGCTTTCTGCATGCCGGTGGCTGGCATGAGTGCCGCGATGAACAAGGTGACGTCAGCCGCAAGGACATGCCTTCGACGACGCCCTATCACCTTGCGACCTGCTACAGCGGACTGGCGGCCTATCTTCGTTGATGGGCTGCCTGTGACCTGTGCCAAGCGTGCTCGCTCGGCACAGGCTGCTGGCTCTAAACCTTGTTGCGCTCGATGGCAAAACCCGCCCAGGTCTGGCTCACCGGCATCAGCTCAAGGCTGTTGATGTTGATGTGCGCCGGCGCATTCATGACCCAGAAAATCGTCTCGGCGATGTCCTGCGGCTGGATCGGCTCGGCACCGGCGTAGGTCGCGTTGTAACGCTCCTGATCGCCGGCAAAACGCACCAGCGAAAACTCGCTTTCACACAGCCCCGGCTCAATGTTGCTGACCCGCACACCCGTGCCCTGCAAGTCGCAACGCAGGTTCAGCGAGAACTGCTTAACGAACGCCTTGGTCGCGCCGTACACATGGCTGCCCGGATACGGATAGTTGCCGGCGATAGAACCAAGATTGACGATGCCAGCGCCACGACCGTGGGCGATCAGGCGCGGCAGCAGCAAACGCGTGGCGTACATCAGGCCTTTGACGTTGGTGTCGACCATCGTGTCCCAGTCATCCAGATCGCATTTCGGCGCAGGGTCGACGCCCAGCGCCAGACCGGCGTTGTTGATCAGGCCACGCAGCTTGGCGAACGATGGCGGCAGGTTGGCAATCGCCGCCTCCATCGCCTTGCGATCACGCACATCGAGCACCAGGCCATGCACTTCGGTTTGCCTGGACAGTTCGGCGCACAGGGCATTGAGGCGTTCTTCACGACGGCCGGTCAGCACCAGTTTCCAGCCAGCCTCGGCAAAACGGCGGGCACAGGCTTCACCAAAACCGGACGTCGCGCCGGTGATAAACAGGGTGTTGGACATCGTGTTCTCCTTGCTTCGGCCGCCAAGGCAGCCCTTGAAATAGAAAATCAGGTGGCAGCATGCCCGGCCTCGCAATCACGAGCAACACTCGCGAACTGTGCAAAAAACAACCAGCAGCGCCAACGCTATAGCGAACGTGGCTTGTAGCCATGTGCACGCACGTTATCCACAGGCCCTTCCACAGTTTCCGGGGGCAAGTGGAAACGCGTAAAGCCTCGCCACACAAGGCTTTGCGGGACGAATAGAAAGTTTTTTGCTTGACCCTGAAGCGGCAGATGTGCGGGACATGGCATTTTGCACGACCGAGCAGTCACCGCGATGATTGCGCGAAGCCAGTCATTACGCCGCTTAGCGGAGTCTTTCCAGAGTTTAATCACAGACTTATCCACAGCCTGACCAACCTCGGGTCGACGGCAATACACGCCCCATAAAAAGGTTGACAACGGCGTCTGTCACTCACGCAAAAAAGCCTGATCAAAAAACAATCACACGCCTGAAAGCCACGGTTTCAAAGGCTCGCAGCCAGCTACTACCACGTTATTCACAGCCGGCTCCACAGCAAACGGGGACAAGTCAAAACTGTGGAAAAACAGCCAATTGCAGCGTCTATATGTCGCGCTTTGGCAGGTTGGGGAATTTGTTTTCCACAATTCTGGAACTTGCGCATATCAACTGCGGGAGCGAGCTTGCGCCCACAGGGGGCTGTGGTGGTTCGAGGAATGAAAAAGCCCCGGGACTTGCGTCGCCGGGGCTGTGTGTATCTGGGGATAACTCAGTGCCCGCCCAGATAGGCGTTACGCACCTCCTCGTTCACCAGCAACTCTTTCCCCGTACCCGTGAGGCGAATCTCGCCGTTGACCATCACATACGCCCGATCCGACAGCTTCAGCGCATGGTTGGCGTTCTGCTCGACGAGGAAAATGGTCATGCCGGTTTTCGCCAGCTCGCGCAGAGTGGCGAAAATCTGCTTCACCACAATCGGCGCCAGGCCCAGGCTCGGCTCATCGAGCAGCAACAACTTTGGCCGGCTCATCAAGGCGCGGGCGATGGCGAGCATCTGCTGTTCGCCGCCGGACATGGTCATCGCTCGCTGATTGCGCCGTTCTTCAAGCCGTGGAAACAGCGTGAACATGCGCTGCATATCCTCTTTGGCGTGTTTGTCGCCAATCGGGATGGTGCCCATCAACAGGTTTTCCTCGACGGTCATGTCGGGGAACACCCGTCGTCCTTCTGGCGACTGCGCGATGCCGTTGGAGGCGATGTAGTGCGAAGACTTGTGGGTAATGTCGACGCCTTGATAGAGGATCTGCCCGCTCGCCGCTCGCGGCTGGCCGAAGATCGACATCAGCAACGTCGACTTGCCCGCGCCGTTGGAGCCAATCAGGCTGACGGTTTCGCCTTCATTGATCTGCAGCGAAACACCCTTGAGTGCCTGGATCGGACCGTAGAACACGTCGAGGTCTTTGAGTTCGAGGATCGGTTGAGTCATACCAGCTCCTCTTCGTCGGCGCCCAGATAGGCGGCAATCACTTTTGGATCGTTACGGATGGCTTCGGGCCCGCCCTCGGCGATAACGATACCGTGGTCCAGCACCACAATGTGGTCGGAAATGCTCATGACCATGCCCATGTCGTGTTCGATCAGCACCACGGTCAGATCGTGCTCGTCGCGCAGCAGCCGGATCATCGCGCTCAGCGCTTCGGTTTCCTGAGGGTTGAGGCCGGCGGCCGGTTCGTCGAGACAGATGATCTGCGGCCGTGTGCACATGGCCCGGGCGATCTCCAGTCGGCGTTGCTGGCCGTAGGAGAGCTCACCGGCCAGACGGTTGGCGCAGTCCACCAGATCGACCACTTCCAGCCAATAGAACGCACAATCGAGCGCGTCGCTTTCGGATTTGCGATAGCCCTTGGTGTTGAGGATGCCGGCCAGCATGTTGCGGTTGACCCACATGTGCTGGGCCACCAGCAGGTTTTCCAGTACCGACATTTCCTTGAACAGGCGAATGTTCTGGAACGTGCGGGCCAGGCCTGCGCGGTTCACCAGATGGGTGCCACCGAACATCTTGTAGTACATCCGGCTGAGGAAGCTTTTCGGCGAAACGAAATCGGTCGGTTTGAACGACTCGCCCAGCAATTGAATGACGTTGGTCTTCTGGCCGCGCACATTGAGTTCGATCTTGCCACCGGAGGCTTTGTAGAACCCGGTCAGGCAGTTGAACACCGTGGTCTTGCCGGCGCCATTGGGGCCGATCAGCGCGAAGATCGAATTGCGTTTGACCTTCAGGCTGACATCGCTCAACGCCTTGATGCCACCAAAATGCATCATCAGTTTTTCAACAGAGAGTACGACTTCACTCATGGCGCAGTCCTCTCGTAGTGAATGGCACCTTTGCGTGGAGTGACCCCGGTACGGCTGATGCGGATCAGCCCTCGTGGTCGCCAGATCATCATCAACACCATCAGGATGCCGAACAGCAGCACGCGATATTCGGCGAAGCCGCGCAGCAGTTCCGGGGCCACCGTGAGCACGAACGCCGCAATCACCACACCGATGGTCGAGCCCATGCCGCCGAGCACGACAATGGCCAGGATCAGCGCCGACTCGAAGAAGGTAAACGAGGTCGGGTTGACGAAACCTTGGTAGGTCGCGAAAAACACACCGGCCAGACCGGCCGTCGACGCACCGATGGTGAACGCCGACAGTTTGACCAGTACGTGGTTCAGGCCCATCGAACGGCAAGCGATTTCATCTTCACGCAAAGCTTCCCAGGCGCGGCCGACCGGCATCTTCACCAGACGATGCTTGATGTACAGCACGGCCAGCACCACCAGGAACAACACCGCGTAAATGAAGTAATACTTCACGTCAGAGTTGTAGGCGATGCCGAAGAACTCGTGAAACGGTATCCCACCCTCCTTCGCCCGTTTGCCGAACTCCAGACCGAAAAAGGTCGGCAGCGGTGCCGACATGCCATTCGGGCCGCCCGTCAGGGACAACCAGTTGTTGAGGATCAGACGAATGATTTCACCGAAGCCCAGGGTCACGATTGCCAGATAGTCGCCATGCAGGCGCAAGACCGGGAAACCGAGGATACAGCCGGCAAGGCCAGCCGTGATCGCCGCCAGCGGCAGCACGGTCCAGAAGCCCAGACCGAGATACTGGTAACCCAGCGCCAGCCCGTAGGCACCGATGGCGTAGAACGCCACGTAACCCAGATCGAGCAAACCGGCCAGGCCCACCACGATGTTCAGGCCCAAGCCCAGCAACACGTAAATCAACCCGAGGATGACCACGCCAAGCAGGTAGGAGTTAGAGAAGAACGGCACGGCCACGGCCAGCAGAATCAGTAACGGGATGATCCAGCGCAGGCTTGATTTGTGATCGGCTGGCAGCACATGCACGCCGGAACTGGTGCTCTCGAATCCGTCGAGAATCTTCAGCCCCTTGGGCGTTTGCAGGAACAGGCTGAGGGCAAATCGGCCAACCATGACGATGGCGATAATCCACGCCACACGGGTCGATTCGAGGTTGAAACTGTAGCCGTCGAGTACGACGCCGACAATCGGGCCAAACACGACCAAGGCAATGAGGCCGGCAAGAATCGACTCAACCAGGCTTTTTTTGATATCGATGTTTTTTTGAGTGGTTGAAGACATCGCTTACACCTTCGACACAAGAGGACGGCCCAACAGGCCCTGCGGCCGGAAGACCAGAACAAGTACGAGCAGCGAGAAGCTGAACACGTCTTTGTAGTCGGAGTTGACCAGGCCGGAGAACAGCGACTCGGAGATCCCGAGGATGATCCCGCCGAGCATCGCACCGGGCAATGAACCGATCCCGCCAAGCACCGCGGCGGTGAACGCCTTGATGCCGATGATGAAACCGGCATAGAAGTCGAACGTGCCGTAGTTCATGGTGATCAGTACGCCCGCCAGCGCCGCCATGGCCGCACCGATGATGAACACGTAGGAAATCACCCGGTCGGTGTTGATCCCCAGGATCGAAGCCATCTTGCGGTCTTGTTGGGTCGCGCGGCACATACGACCGAGTTTGGTGTACTTGATCACGTAGGTCAGCAGGCCCATGCCCACGAACGCCGCGACCAGAATGAAGATCTTGGTGTAAGTCAGTTGCACGAAGCCGGTGCCGATGTCGACACGCAAGGCACCGGTCAGCAGGGTCGGCACGCCTTGTTGCTTCGCGCCTTGGGCGATCTGTGCATAGTTTTGCAGGATCAGGGAAATACCGATGGCGCTGATCAGCGGTGCCAGTCGGGTGGAGTTACGCAGGGGTTTGTAGGCTACACGCTCGATGACCCAGCCATAGACCGCCGTGACGACGATGGTGAAGATCAGCGTGCCGAGCATCAGCAGTGGGAAGGATTCGATACCGAAGTAAGCCAGCAGAGCCAGACTGATTGCCGCCAGGTAAGCGGAAATCATGTAAACCTCGCCGTGGGCGAAGTTGATCATGCCAATGATGCCGTAGACCATTGTGTAGCCGATGGCGATCAGGCCATAGACCGACCCGAGGGTCAGGCCGTTGACCAGTTGCTGCAGGAAAATACCATCCATAACGCAATCTCACGCAGTGAGAACCTGCACACCTGAGGCGTGCGGCTCTTCTAGGGAAAATACAGATTTACGTCGGAGCAATGTCAGAGCGCGATTTACCTATCGCCACCGCCTCCTGTGGGAGCGGGCTTGCCCGCTCCCACAGGGGTTTATGGCGTTCAGGTGATCGCGTCAGCCCTTACTTCTGTTTTTCCAGCTGGTGGTATTTGCCGTCCTTGTCCCATTCGTAAACCACGTAGTCGGAGACTTTCAGGTCGCCCTTGGCGTCCCAGGATTTCTCGCCCATGACGGTCTTGACCGGGTTTTTCTTCAGCCATACAGCCGCTTTTTCGCCGTCGTTGGACTTGGCGCCGTTGAAGGCTGCAGCCAGGGCTTGTACAGAGGCGTAAGCGTAGAGGGTGTAGCCTTCAGGCTCGGTGCCGGCCTTGCGGAACGCATCGACGACCGCCTTGCTGTCTGGCAGCAGACGCGGGTCGGCGCCGAAGGTCATCAGGACGCCATCGACGAATTGCGGGCCACCGGCGGTGGTCACCAGTTCGTCGGTCACAATGCCGTCGTCGGACATGAACTTGACGTCTTTCAAGCCCTGTTCACGCAGTTGGCGAACCAGAGGACCGGCTTCCGGGTGCAGACCACCGAAATAGACGACGTCGGCGCCAGCGCCACGGATTTTGGTCACGATGGTGCTGAAGTCTTTTTCGCCCCGGGTCAGGCCCTCGTAAAGAACCGGAGTCACGCCGCGCTTGATCAACTGAGCCTTGGTGGCGTCAGCCAGACCTTGGCCGTAGGTGTCCTTGTCGTGCAGAACAACAACTTTTTTGCCCTTGAGCACGTCGACAATGTAGTCGCCGGCGACGATGCCCTGCTGGTCGTCACGTCCGCACATACGGAACATGGCGCTCAGGCCGCGCTCGGTCACTTGCGGGTTGGTGGAGCCCGGGGTGATCGCAATAATGCCGGCTTCGTCGTAGATTTCCGACGCTGGAATGGTCGAAGAGGAGCAGAAGTGACCGACCACGCCGGCGACTTTCTGGTTGGTGAGGTCCTTGGCGACCGTCACAGCCTGCTTCGGTTCGCAGGCGTCATCGCCCTTGACCAGAACGATTTTCTCCCCGTTGACGCCACCGGCCGCGTTGACCGCATCGGCTGCCGCCTGGGCGCCCTTCATGTACTGCTCGCCAAATGCCGCGTTGGCGCCCGTCATTGGACCCGCTACGCCGATTTTGATGTCAGCCTGAGCAAACGCAGAAACACCCAACGCAGTAGCCACTGCGAGGGCCAGAAAGCCTTTCTTGTAAAACGTCTGGGACATGAGGTGGTGCTCCAAGGTTTTTTTTAGTTGGCACTGCGACTTCATTTCACTGAATGCTCAGAGCAAGGGCCGTGCCATCGGTTTTTTATTCTTCAAAAAGTCGCTGCTTTCTTGTTATTTCGACTGTTTCGTTCCCATTTTCATTGGGCGTGCAACCGTCTAAACCGCGGAAGGTGAAACCTTTTAAAATTTCAGGCGCAACCCGCGTGCGCCATCATTGCAACCGCGGCACCAAACGACGTGCAACCAGCCTGTAACCGCTCGCGTCACCGAACTGCACACTGCTGGTGCGGGACTGCTACAACCCGCACCATTACAGGCTAGTCGCTACGCGCAAAAGCGCCGCGTTACGCAACATCTTTCAACATTCAAATGACAATGCGCAGGCACTGGCCCGCGTGATACAGCGAGAATCCGGCCTCGTACAGGCAACTGCGCAACCCCGCGCCAGACAGGGGCTGCATCGGTGCAAAGGGAATCGGCAGGGCTTGAGGATTACCGTTACACAGATAGTCGGCGAAGGCTTTGCCGACCACCGTGCCCGTGGTCACACCCCGGCCGTTGTAACCGGTGACTGCCACCAGTCCCGGTGCCGGCTCGAACAGACGCATCAAGTGATCGGGCGTAAACGCGATGCGCCCGGTCCAGGTGCACTCCCACTCGACCGGCTTCAGATTGGGGAAGTAATGCTGCTGCACCCGGTCGGCCCAGGCCTTGAGGAACCACGTCGGTTTCTGATTGCCATTACCGAGACTGCCAAGCAATAACCGCCCGTCTTTGTCGCGGCGGATGCTGCTGAGCACTTGCCGGGTATCCCACGAGCCCTGCCCGCCCGGAAGGATCTGCTGTGCGGCGTCTTCGCTCAAAGGCACCGAGGCAACCTGATAGTAAAAACCGGGAAAGAAAGTGCGCTTGAGCTCGGTCCAGTCGCCTTCGGTGTAGGCGTTGGAGGCGATGACAACCTGCTCGGCCAGCACCGAACCCTGTTCGGTCTGTACCGACCATTTCGGGCCCACACGCTCGAGACGAGTGACCGGGGAGTGATCGAACATCTGCCCGCCGAGCCCCATCACCGCATTCGCCAGCCCGGTGACATAGGCCATCGGATTAAGCGTCCCCGCGCGACGGTCGAGCAACGCAGCAGCAATTTTCTGTGTGCCGGTGGCTTGCTCGCAAGCCTTGCCGGTCAGCAATTCGACGGGGGCACCACGGCGTTTCCATTGTTGCTCACGACTGCGCAGATCCGCCTCCCCCTTGGCGTTGTGGGCCATGTGCAGGGTGCCTTCGCGGCGCAACTGGCAATCGATGTTGTACTTATCCACAAGGCTGAACACCAGCGCCGGCGCCGCACCGAGCATGCGGTTTAGCTGGCTGCCAACGGCTTCGCCGAACCCGGCTTCGATCTCGTCCGGCGGGATCCACATACCGGCGTTGACCAATCCGACGTTGCGACCGGAACCGCCGTGACCGGCGCGATGGGCTTCCAGCACGCAAACGCTTTTGCCTTTCTCCAACAGATGCAGCGCCGCCGACAACCCGGTAAACCCGGCACCGATCACGCAGACATCGACGTTGACCTCACCCTTGAGCGCGGTGTTATCGGGCCTTTGCGGCGTGAGTTTTTCCCACAGACATTCTTCGCGTAACGGCATTGCCAGACTCCAACAGAAACCTAACAAACACACTGTTCAACAATGTGGGAGCGGGCTTGCTCGCGAAAGCGGTATATCAGACAACGTCTAAGTCGACTGACCCGACACCTTCGCGAGCAAGCCCGCTCCCACAAGGGGTTATCCATCTGACTGAAGGTATCAGTCGAAGGTGATGCCCTGCGCCAACGGCAATTCCAGCGAGTAGTTCACGGTATTAGTCTGACGACGCATGTAGGCGCGCCACGCATCCGAGCCCGACTCACGACCACCGCCGGTCTCTTTCTCGCCACCAAACGCGCCGCCGATTTCCGCGCCGCTGGGGCCGATGTTGACGTTGGCGATGCCGCAGTCACTGCCGACTGCCGACATGAACTGCTCGGCCTCACGCACGTCCGTGGTGAAAATGCACGACGACAGACCTTGTGGCACCGCGTTGTTCAAACGCAGCGCTTCCTGGAAATCGCTGTAGCCAACCACGTACAAGATCGGCGCGAAGGTTTCGCTGCACACCACATCACTCTGCTCCGGCATTTCAACGATGGCCGGCGAAACGTAGTAGGCGTTGGGGAATTGATCCTCCAGTTGACGCTTGCCGCCAAACACGCGACCGCCCTCGCTCAATGCCTGCTCCAGCGCATCCTGCATGTTCTCGAAACTGTGCTTGTCGATCAGCGGGCCCACCAGATTGCCTTCCAGCGGATGACCGATGCGCACTTTGGCGTAAGCCGCCTTGAGGCGGGTGACGATTTCTTCTTTGACCGATTCGTGGGCGATCAAGCGACGCAGCGTGGTGCAACGCTGACCGGCAGTGCCGACCGCGCTGAACAGAATCGCGCGCACCGCCATGTCCAGATCAGCGCTTGGGCCGAGGATCATCGCGTTGTTGCCGCCCAGCTCAAGGATGCTGCGGGCGAATCGTGCAGCGACTTTCGGCGCCACTTCGCGGCCCATGCGCGTGCTACCGGTGGCGCTGATCAGCGCCACACGCGGGTCGTCGACAAGGGCTTCACCGGCGTCACGGCCACCGATGATTACCTGGCAGAGGTTCGCCGGGGCGTCAGTGAAATTCTTCACCACGCGATCAAACAGGGCCTGGCACGCCAGTGCCGTCAGCGGGGTTTTCTCCGACGGTTTCCACACCACCGGGTTACCGCAAACCAGCGCCAGCGTGGTGTTCCACGCCCACACCGCGACCGGGAAGTTGAACGCACTGATCACCCCGACCACGCCCAGCGGATGCCAGGTCTCACGCATGTGGTGGCCCGGGCGCTCGGAAGCAATGGTCAAACCGTATAACTGGCGCGACAGACCGACGGCGAAGTCGCAGATGTCGATCATCTCCTGCACTTCACCCAGGCCTTCCTGAGTAATCTTGCCGGCTTCCCACGACACCAGTTCGCCGAGATCGGTTTTGTATTCACGCAGCACTTCGCCGAATTGACGCACCAGTTCCCCGCGACGCGGCGCCGGCACCTTGCGCCACGCCTCGAACGCATGATCTGCGCGACTGATGTGCTGCTCGACTTCAGCCGCGCCTTCCCAGTTCACGGCGGCAATCCGGCTGCCGTCGATCGGCGAATGCACCGGCACTTTGCCGTTCTGATAAAGGGCCGGGTTTACACCAAGACGATCAAGCAATGCGGCAACCATGGGTCACTCCTCAAGCAAAAACTGAATGTGTGCGGCCGCTTTTTCACGACCGGGCAGGCCTTTAGTTGTAGCGTCCCAACGGCAAGGCAACAAACGACCTTTACGCGAGATATCATTCCGTTTATTCATGCTGAGCATAGAAAGACAAGAAAAGGATCCGCCATGCTGAACAAACGCCACTTGCCATCGATCACCGCGTTGCAGTGCTTCGAGGCCGTGACCCGGCACTTGAGTTTCACCCGCGCCGCCGAGGAGCTGAACCTGACGCAGAGCGCTGTCAGCAAACAGGTCGCGCAGCTTGAGGAATTGTTGCAGCACTTGTTGTTTCGTCGCGTGCGTCGCCGTTTGCAGATGACGCCCGCCGGGGATTTGTACTTGGTCGAAGTCAGAAAAATCCTCACACAGGTAGAGATGTCGACCCATTACCTGCGCTCCTACGGCGGTGAGACCGAAGTCCTGCGCGTCTCGACGCCATCGACCTTCGGCGCTCGCTGGCTGGTGCCGCGCCTGAAGGGCTGGCGTTTGCGCCATCCGTCGATTCATCTGGATCTGTGCAACGAGCAGGAAGCCGATGATTTGCTGCAAGGGCGCAGTGATCTGGCGTTCTATTTCGGCCAGAGTTCGCGGCCCGGCACTGAATCCCTGAAGCTGTTCGGCGAAGAGCTTGTGCCGGTCTGCGCGCCTGGCAGCCTGCCGCAAACACCGTTCACTGACCCGACGCAACTCACCGATCTGGTGCTGCTGCAAAATGCGTCGCGCCCACAGGCCTGGCACGACTGGTTCGACAATCAGGGTTACCAGACCGAGCACAGCTACCACGGGCCGCGCTTCGAAACCTTTTATATGTGCATTCGCGCCGCACAAGTCGGCTGCGGTGTAGCGCTATTACCGAGGTTTCTGGTGGAAGAGGAATTGGCCGACGGCAAACTGGTCATTCCCTGGCAGCATGCAATGCCCAGCACCGACGCCTATTACCTGGCCTACCCGGAACACTCGGCGGAAGTGCCCAAGGTGCGCGATTTTGTGAAGTGGATGCTGGAACAGATCGATAGCCCCTGATCCCATTCCCTGCGCCAGCTCCTACACGGACGGGGTCAGGCAATAACAAACAGACCGTCCACAACCTGAGCTTGAGCAAGGCGTGCGCGCAGATCGGCGTCGATAGCGCAATCATTGGCCTTGTACAACCTTACGCGCCGATAGGCATCGGCCCGATTGATTTCCTGCCCGAGATACTCCCAGACAACCCTTGAACATGAAGGAGCACGATGATCGGCTGCAGAAACCCCAAGCTTCAAACCATTGAGCCGAGTGATACAGCTTTTGAAACTTGGGATGAGGATGGTTTGGCTGATCTCGTTTGACGTCAGCGATTCATAATCGACGAAAAACAAGCGATCGCGCAGGTAATAGGCAACACCCAAATATCGATACGTCTCGAAATCATCGCCAACCCCGGCGATCTGTAAGCGCTCGTTTCGCTCATAGACAACGTCGTCACCCTCCTCCCGTACATGCACAAGCGAACACAGAATAGAGCCGGGCTCAGTCATTGCGTTGTAATACTCGTAGTAATAACCGCTGTGGGCTTTCAGCTCAGGTGAGGACTGTTCGCGCAGGTGTTCATGCATGATCCGTGATGCTCTCACCTCTCCCGAGGCCTGATTTTTATTGGCCCTAACGCCAATCAAGGCAACGAATTGCTCCGATGGCAGCGCTATTTCAAACGCTTCCACGCCAAAAAAGTCGCAGATTCGCTTGAGGTTGAAAGGTGTGGGGATGCTTTTCCCACACAGATACTTATTGAATTGCCCACGATTAATTCGAAGTTTCCTACAAACTTCCGCGACAGATCTGTAGTGACTACACAGCAGCCTCAAGTTAGCAGAAAAAAACTCGCACATAGATCGACTCAACAAAAATCAAGAGACAGCAACCATAGCAGCAACTCGCATCACATTTAAGCAACTTGCGAAATTGCATCAATTGAAATACGGCTGGATATTACGAGCCCTGAAAGGCTTCAGGACTGACAACACCATTAATTCGCCAGCACTCTAAATAGCAAGGAGCTTCGAATGCTAGACGTCATCAACGACTTTCTGTCGAGCAAGGTATTGATACCTTTGGTTCTTGGACTGGGAGTCTATTTCACTGTCCGCTCAGGATTTGTCCAGCTCAGATACTTCCCCCATATGTTCGGTATTTTGCGGGGCAGTTGGCATACCGACAGCCATCAATTGAGTTCATTTCAGGCGCTGACACTCAGCCTTGCCGGACGTGTCGGTACCGGCAATATCGTCGGGGTGGGGATTGCAGTGAGCATGGGTGGACCCGGTGCAGTGTTCTGGATGTGGATGACCGCTCTTCTGGGCATGTCGAGCAGCTTCTTCGAATGCACGTTGGGACAACTCTATAAACGTAGCGATGGCAAAGGCCTGTATCGAGGTGGGCCGTCCTGGTACATCCAGCACGGTCTGGACAAGCGCTGGCTCGGGTTGGTCGCGGCCGTGTTATTGCTGGTGACCTTTGGTTTTGCAATCAATGGTCTCGAGTCCCATGCCGTATCACACTCGCTAAAAAATGCGTTTGGCCTGCCGCCTATGTGGTCGGGGCTCGCAATTTCTTTCATGCTGGGAGCTGTCTTCGTAGGCGGGATAAAACGTATCGCGGCAGTAGCCGACCTTCTGGTTCCTATAAAGGTTCTCGCCTACGTCGGCGTAACAGCCTATGTGATCGTTCTGCAGTTCGATCAGGTTCCGGCAATGCTGATGACCATCATCAAAAGCGCATTCGGTCTGGATCAGGCGTTTGGTGGATTGGTGGGCAGCGCAATCATCATGGGTGTCAGACGCGGTGTTTTTTCCAACGAGGCAGGACTGGGCAGTGCTCCCAATGTCGCCTCAGTCGCGAAGATCGACCACCCGGTTGCACAAGGCGCGGTACAAGCACTGAGTGTGTTCATCGATACATTCGTAATCTGCACCTGTACTGCGCTCCTGATTTTGCTATCAGGGTTCTACACACCGGGATTTGAAGGTGACGGGATTGCTCTGGCACAAAACTCGCTGGCAGCCATCGTCGGGGAATGGGGACGGATGTTTATCAGCGTGGTGCTTGCCTTATTCGTATTCACGGCAATGCTTTACAACTATTACTTGGGAGAAAACAGCCTGCGGTTCATGTTGGATGAACCTCGAAAAATGCTGATTTTCTATCGTGTGCTGGTGTTGATATTGGTGTTCTGGGGCTCCGTCGAAGATCTGTCGACTGTTCTGGCTTTTGCAGACATCACCATGACGCTGCTGGCGCTTGTCAACCTGGTAGCCATGTTTCTGCTCTTCAACATCAGCATGCGTGTTCTGCGCGACTACGACGAACAACGCCGTGCTGGCATCAAGACGCCTGTGTTCGACCCAAGCAAATTCCTTGATCTGGATCTTGATCCTTTAGCGTGGCCGCCGCAGCACGACGGCTCAGGCACAATGATTCGTAGCGAACCCGCTCTTTCCTCAAGCGTAAGCAAACAGCCCATACAGGCTTAGACCGGGCAGGTGCAAAGCCATTAAAACAATTAATGGCTTTGCAGCAACTACACCAACACACTGCAAACATCATATCTAAAGAACTATAAACCCTTCGATCTGTCACGCCTAAAACAAACGGAAGGACTTTACCTCATGAATCGTTTTTGCCCCCTAAAAGCAAATGCAACCAATAACCCTACATACTTCATAGATTCACACGCCACGCCCAACCAATTATTTGAAGATGCCTGTTTCAGAATTCGCGCCGCCACCGGACTCTTGGAGTCATTCACTTTAGTTACCATTAAAGGCACCAATGATTCTGACTTTTATAGACTGATACTTCCGGCTTACGTATTACTTCAGGACGGCGTCGACACGCTGGAACAGATCACCTTCAAAGGCGGTGTCATTCATGTATAAAATCGTCACCCACGAAATGCTCAGAGCCGCTTTGATTAAAGCAGTTGAAATCAATTTAATACCAAAACACTCTCTATTGGCTGACTACTTAAAAAGCGGTGACCGACTTGAACAGGTCATTCAAGCCGCGCTGGAGGTGCAACCGAAAACGTATAAGTTCTGTGGGCTGAGATGTATACCATCAGAGGATCTTTCCCCTGAAAGCAAAAAAGCACTGGCAATCCCCACCGCTGATATGCGCCACTAGCGCCACTGATTGAGCCCGCGCAACGGCGCGGCGTACCTGGAGACCCGTTATGAGCGAGAGTGTGTTTGCCGATCGCATCGTGCAGAACCTGCTCGACACCGACTTCTACAAACTGACCATGATGCAGGCGGTGCTGCACAACTACCCCAACGTCGAAGTCGAATGGGAGTTTCGTTGCCGTAACAGCGAAGATCTGCGCCCGTATCTGGCGGAGATTCGCTATCAGATCGAGCGTTTGGCCGAGCTGAGCCTGAGCGCCGATCAACTGAGTTTTCTTGAGCGCATCTCCTTCCTTAAACCGGATTTCCTGCGTTTTCTCGGGCTGTTCCGCTTCAACCTGCGTTATGTGCACACCGGCATCGAGAACGGCGAGCTGTTCATCCGCCTGCGTGGGCCCTGGCTGCATGTGATCCTTTACGAAGTGCCCCTGCTGGCCATCGTCAGCGAAGTGCGCAACCGCTATCGCTACCGCGAAACCGTGCTCGAACAAGCGCGTGAGCAGCTCTACCGCAAGTTCGACTGGCTGACCGCCAACGCCTCGGCAGACGAACTGGCGCAATTGCAGGTGGCGGATTTCGGCACCCGTCGCCGGTTCTCTTACCGCGTGCAGGAAGAAGTGGTGAACGTGCTCAAGCACGATTTCCCCGGGCGTTTCGTCGGCACCAGCAACGTGCACCTGTCCCGCGAACTGGACATGAAGCCGCTAGGCACCATGGCCCACGAATGGATCATGGCGCACCAGCAACTCGGACCGCGGCTGATCGACAGCCAGATTGCCGCGCTCGACTGTTGGGTGCGCGAGTACCGTGGTCTGCTGGGGATCGCCCTCACCGACTGCATCACCACCGATGCCTTCCTCGGTGACTTCGACCTGTTCTTCGCCAAGCTTTTCGACGGTTTGCGCCATGATTCCGGAGATCCCGTGGCGTGGGGCGAAAAGTGCATCGCCCATTACCACAAGCTCGGTATCGACCCGATGAGCAAGACGCTGGTGTTCTCCGACAGCCTGACACTGCCCAAGTCGCTGGAGATATTCCGGGCGCTGCACGGTCGGATCAACGTGAGCTTCGGCATCGGTACCAACCTGACCTGTGACATTCCGGGTGTCGAACCGATGAGCATCGTGCTTAAAATGACCGCCTGCAACGGCCAACCGGTGGCGAAGATCTCCGACGAGCCAGGCAAGTCGCAATGCAAAGACCCGAATTTCGTCGCCTATTTGCGACATGTTTTCCAGGTTCCTGCCGATTCCAGTCCATCTAGCAAGGAGTGAATTCATGCAAGCCGTACAGCGTGAGATTGCTGAACAGCTCAAGGTCCAGCCGCCGTTCGCCAACCACCAGGCCCTTGAGGCCGAAGTTGCCCGGCGCATCACCTTTATCCAGGATTGTCTGACCCATTCCGGACTCAAGACCCTGGTGCTGGGCATCAGCGGCGGTGTCGACTCGTTGACCGCCGGTTTGATGGCACAGCGCGCCATGCGCGAGCTGCGTGAGCGCAGTGGCGACAACCGCTACAAGTTCATCGCCGTGCGCCTGCCGTACGAAACCCAGTTCGACGAACACGATGCCCAAGCCTCGGTGGATTTCATCGCCCCGGACGAGCGCCACACGGTCAATATCGGTCCGGCGGTAAAGTCGCTGGCCAGTGAAGTCGCGGCGTTTGAAGGCAAACACGCGGTGTCGGTGGATTTCGTCCTCGGCAACACCAAAGCGCGGATGAGGATGGTGGCTCAGTACACCATCGCTGGCGCGGCGCAGGGGCTGGTGATCGGCACTGACCATGCGGCGGAAGCAGTAATGGGTTTCTTCACCAAGTTCGGCGACGGTGCCTGCGACCTGGCACCGCTCAGCGGTTTGGTAAAAAACCAGGTGCGCGCGATTGCCCGCCACTTTGGTGCACCGGAGTCGCTGGTTGAGAAGGTTCCAACTGCGGATCTGGAGGACCTGTCGCCGGGCAAGCCGGACGAAGCGTCCCACGGCGTGACGTATGCCGAGATCGATGCCTTCCTGCATGGCGAGGCGGTGCGTGAAGAAGCCTTCGACATCATCGTCGCGACCTACAACAAGACCCATCACAAGCGCGTGATGCCGTTTGCGCCGTGATCGGTGAGTGAACGAAAAAGCCCGCTGGGGAGCGATCCTCAGCGGGCTTTTCTTTGGCCAAAAACTTTATCGAGGCTGATGGCCTCTTCGCGAGCAATCCCGCTCCCACAGCGTTTGAGTTGTTCACAGAATAGGTGACCGACACAAAACCTGTGGGAGCGGGCTTGCCCGCGACCTGTTTACTTGACGGTCAGGGTGCCTTTCATCATCGAGATGTGGCCCGGGAACGAGCAGAAGAAGCCGTAATCGGTGCCGGCAGCCAGTTTCGATACATCGAAGGTCAGCGAGTCTTTCTCGCCAGCGCCAATGATCTTGGTGTGCGCAATCACGCGATCATCACCTTCTTTCAGGTAGTTTTTGTCGATGCCAGCCGCCAGGCCGTCGGTAGCGATCGGCTGCATGTCGGTCACTTTGCTGATGACCAGGTTATGGCCCATCACGTTCTTCGGCAGGTTGCCGGAGTGAGTCAGTTCGACGGTGAACGTCTTGCAGCTCTTGTCGATCACGATTTCCTTGGTGTTGAAGGACATTTGATCGGTGGAGTCAACGGTGGTTTTGCACTCGGCAGCCATCAATTGGCTGCTGGCCAGCGCCAGCAGGGATACCGCAACAACTTTGGAAAACATGGTGAATCTCCAAGGCAGGGTTAACAAAAACACTAATGGTTGGAAGACTGCCTGAAATCCTCGCAAGTTCCTATGACTTGAGTCAAAAATTGTATACAACTTTCAGGCTATGAGACTCATCGAGACAATCTAACGGCCAGATCAGCCGGCAGAACCTATGATCGGCGCATCTCATTGATACGGAGTGCCAGTCATGATCTTTAACAGCCTGTTGTGCAGCCTGCTTGCCGCGTATGCCTGTGGTGCCAGCGGCACCTGCGAAACACCCCAGCGCGAAGTTTAGACCTTGGAGCGCGGCGTGCCAGCCATTACCCTGTGCGACTGATCGCCCCAGGAGAAAGGCATGTCCCTGAAATCCGTTTGTGTGTTTTGCGGTGCCAATGCTGGCACTGATCCGGCTTACACCGAAGCCGCCCAGGCCCTTGGCAGAGCCCTCGCCGAGCGCAAGTTGACGCTGGTTTATGGCGGTGGCGCCGTGGGCCTGATGGGCCTGGTGGCGGACGCCGCGCTGGCCGCCGGCGGCGAAGTCATCGGGATCATTCCGCAAAGCCTGATGGACAAGGAGATCGGCCACAAAAGCCTGACTCGCCTTGAAGTCGTCGATGGCATGCACGCCCGCAAGGCACGCATGGCTGAACTGAGCGACGCGTTTATCGCCCTGCCCGGCGGCCTCGGCACGCTGGAAGAGCTGTTTGAAGTCTGGACCTGGGGCCAACTCGGCTACCACGGCAAACCGCTGGGCCTGCTGGAAGTGAACGGCTTTTACAGCAAACTCACTGCATTTCTCGACCACATCGTCGGCGAAGGCTTCGTTCGCGGGCCACACCGTGACATGCTGCAAGTGAGCGAATCGCCACAAACGCTGCTCGATGCCCTCGATCAATGGAGGCCGACCGTCACGCCAAAGTGGGTCGACCAAAAACCCGGCTAACCGTCAGGCATCGATACAGGGCAGAATACGCGCCGCTCAACCTCACCTTCGACCCCAGAGGATCGCCCATGGCCAAACCCAATTACTCCTTCGCCAAACGTCAACGAGACCTGGAAAAGGAAAAGAAGAAAGAGGAAAAGCTTCTGCGCAAAAAACAAATGGCTGAAGAAGCAGCACTGAACCCTGACGGTGAAGTGGCGACAGATGATGATGTTGATGCACCGAAAGATCTGGCGCCAGACGCCTGAGCCGTTTGCGCAATTGTTGAACAGAGTTCCTGTGGGAGCGGGCTTGCTCGCGAAAGCGTCGTGACATTCACCCCTGAATGTCACTGGGAAATGGCCTTCGCGAGCAAGCCCGCTCGTACATTTGATGGTTATGACTCCAGTGGCATGACCGTGACCCGTACATCCGGATCATGACTCCCGCCGCCCAGAATCACTCCCCGCAACGGCGACACATCGGAAAAATCCCGGCCCCACGCCAACGTGATGTGCTCCAGCGCAGGCTGCACGTTGTTGGTCGGATCGAAATCCACCCACCCCAGCACCGGACAAAACACCGAAACCCAGGCATGCGACGCATCGGCGCCGATCAACCGTGGCTGCCCTGGAGGCGGCTGGGTCAACAGGTACCCGCTGACGTAACGCGCCGCCAATCCGCGTGATCGCACGCACGCCAGCATCAGATGAGCGAAGTCCTGACAAACCCCACGTCGACGCTCCAGAACCTCCACCAGCGGCGTCGCTACCTGCGTCGCCTCGGCATCGAAGGTGAACTCGCTGAAAATCTTCTGCATCAGGTCCTGCACGCCCAGCAGCAAAGGCCTGCCTGGGGGGAAACAACTTTGCGAGAACTCGACGAAGCTGCGCTTGAGATGCACATACGGTGACTGGAATCGGTAACGGCACGCCTCAAGCAGGTCGGCGGGCAGCGGCTGGCTGCTGTAGGTCAGCGCATTGCGCGTCAGTTCCCACGCCGGGGATTGATTGAAATCCAATACTGGCCGCGCCAGCACTTCAACCGTGAGCCGGGCATTGACCTGCAATTCATCGTGGGGCCGCTCGAACGCCAGTCGGGTCAATGGATTGCCGAACACATCCTGTTCATCACGACGCGCGGTCGGCTCTGGACTGATCAGCAATTGCTGTTCGGTGCAGCGTTGCCAGGCGCACTCACGCGGCCACAGGTGCGCCAGTTGTTGCGCAAGGGACACCGGGCTGTCGTAGTGATAACAGGTGTCGTGGAAGATCTGGTAATGCGCGTTCATCAGACGGACACCGTGCGCTGGCTGACATCATCGACATGGGCGAAATGGCGCAGGGCCAGACGATCCGATACTTGCCCGCTGGCGTCGGCGACCTCCTGCAGCAGATCCGCCAGCCCCTCAAGCGCCGACCGCACGCTGGATTCACCAAACAACGGATTCTCCAGACACCCCAGATCAAAACGCCCCAGTCGCTCGACCAGTTGCGCCAGCCCGGCCTCCCTTGGCACACCGAAATCATCGTTCAAACGCTTCAACGTGCGGGTCACCAGTTTCAACTGGAACAACACCGCGTGCGGGTTCTGCTCATCAAGCAGTAACAGGTCGAGCACAGGAATCAACTGCGCCACCGCCAGGTAGCGCGAGCGGTAAGTGATGCTGCTGTTACCCAACTCCAGCAACCATTCAAGCCCCGCCTGATCGAACGCCCCTGCGCCACGCAGAAACGCCGCCAGGCTGCTGCTCAGAAATTGCAGACGCTCGATGCGCCGGCCGATCATCAGAAAGCGCCAGCCTTCATCGCGGGTCATGTCGTCCAGCGCGAACCCGGACAGCGCAGCGAGCGACATCACCAGACGATTGAGGAAATCCAGCAACTCGCCGAAGTCCGGCTCGTCGGTATCCAGTTGCGTGGCTTCACGCTGCAATTCCACCAGCGCCTGCCAGTTTTCCCGCGAGAGCTTGCCGCGCACCTGCGAAGCGGCCCACTGCAAGCGTTGCAAGTTGGAACGCAGGCTGAACGACCAGTCCTCGCCGAGCAACGCAGCCAGCAAGCGCTCTGGCAGCTCACCTTCGTCCGGCAACAGCGCCAGCCGTTCACCAAGATCGACCGCGGCCAGCAAAGCTTGCGGGTCATCGCCGTCGACGTAACGCGCCAGCATGATCCGCAGCAGTCGCGCACTGTCGTCGCAACGCTCGCAGTAACGGCCAAACCAGAACAGGTTTTCCACCACCCGCGACGGCAGGTAAGGGTCGCGTCGCACCAGATCGTGTACACCGACGTTGCGTTGAGTCTTCCATTGCTCGCCGCTTGGCGCTCGATCACCCAGCACCCAGGTGTCCTTGCTCGCCCCGCCGCGCTGCATCGATACCACTTCGGCATCGGCGTCGGCCGCCACTCGGGTCAGACCACCCGGCAGCACCCGATACCCGTCACTACCGGCCACGGCGTACATGCGCATCCCGATGGCGCGGGGCTGCAACTGGCCGTCTTCGGCTTGCCAGATCGGTGCCTGGGACAGCTGGGCCAATTCTTGCGCTACATAGGCATAAGGCCGTGCCTGCATGCGCTCGGACAAGCTCTTGCGCTGCTTATCACTCAGATCACGGCCAAATACCGGTGCAAAACTTTGCGAGGGAAAGGCCGGTTTGATCAGCAATTCCGGCAGTTTTTCCAAAGCCTGGGCCAACACCGGCGCTTCACCGCACCACCAGGTCGCGATGGAGGGCAGGATCAGTTCTTCGCCAAACAGGTATTGGTTGATCTTCGGCAAAAACCCCAGCAACCCCGGGGACTCCAGCACGCCGCTGCCAAGCGCATTGGCGACCAGCACCCGGCCCTGACGCACCGCCTCCAGCAGCCCCGGCACACCGAGTGCAGAATCCGTGCGCAGCTCCAATGGATCGCAGAAGTCATCATCGAGCCGACGCATGATCGCGTGCACCCGGCGCAAACCACTGAGGGTTTTCAGGTACACCGTGGCATCGCGCACCGTCAGGTCGCCGCCCTCGACCAAGGGATAGCCAAGCTGGCGGGCCAGATACAAATGTTCGAAATAGCTTTCGTTGAAGCGCCCCGGCGTGAGCAACACCACCAGCGGTGCGTCGTCATCGCAAGGCGCCTGACGAGCCAGGGTTTCTTGCAGGGTGCGGAAGAAACCGGCCAGATGCCGCACCTTGAGATCGCGGTACAACTCGGGAAACGCCCGCGACACGATGGTGCGGTTTTCCAGCGCATAACCGGCGCCGGACGGCGCCTGAGTGCGATCCGCCGTGACCCACCAGCGCCCGTCCGGGGTGCGCGCCAGATCCACGGCGTACAGATGCACAAAGGCTTGCTCCGGCAGCGCGATGCCCTGACACGGCCAGAGAAAATTGTTGTGCCCGAACACCAGTTCCGCCGGCAGCAGGCCTTCCCTGATCAGCCGCTGCGGGCCGTACAGATCCGCCAGCACCGCATTGAGCAGTCGCGCACGCTGAGCGATCCCCGCCGACAATTGCTGCCACTCATCCGCAGCGATCACGTTCGGCAGCAGGTCCAGCTCCCACGGGCGATCGGCCCCTTTGGGGTCGGCATAGACGTTGTAAGTCACACCGTTTTCCTGAATCTGCCGGGCCAGCAACGCCTGACGCTGCAGCAGTAGCGCCGGACTGCTGCGCTGCAATTGGTCGAACAGGCGTTGCCAGTGCGGGCGCACCGCACCACTGCCATCGAGCAGTTCGTGGTAGGTGCCCGCCGTCAGCGGGTAGCGGTCTAGCAGGTCAGGCATGGAAAGCTCGGCAGACAGCAAGGAACGGTCAGACTAACGCAGGCACATGACGCCCGGATATACGAAAAATCCGGGCGTCGCGCACGATCTAGAAACGTCGTAAATCGAGCGTCATCGGTAGCTCGTCGGAGATTGTCAGATCAGGTATGGGAAGTTTCCCCGGTGTGTGTCCGATACGGAAGAAACGCGCCATGCGCCGACTCTCCGCTTCGTTGGCGTTGACCGGCAGCGTCTCGTAATTACGCCCGCCGGGGTGGGCGACGTGGTACTGGCAGCCACCCAGCGAGCGTTGCATCCAGGTGTCGAGCAGGTCGAACACCAGCGGCGCGTGTACCGGGATGGTCGGTTGCAGGCAGTTGGCCGGCTGCCAGGCCCGATAGCGCACACCCGCGACGAATTCGCCCACACGCCCGGTCGGGTGCAACGGCACGGCAATGCCGTTGCAGGTCAGCAGATACCGCTGCGGCGGCAAGCCCTTGAGCTTGACCTGCAAACGTTCAAGCGATGAATCGACGTACCGTACCGTGCCACCCGCCGTACCCTCCTCGCCCAACACATGCCACGGTTCAAGCGCTTGATGCAGTTCCAGCTCGATGCCGTTGACGGCGTAGTCACCGACCTTGGGAAAACGAAACGCCAGATGCGCCGCGAACCACTCGGCGCGCAACGGATAACCGGCGTTGTTGAGTTCGACGATGACGTCGGCGAAATCCTGTTCGATAAAGTGCGGCAACAGGAAACGATCGTGCAGTTCAGTGCCCCACCGCGCCAGTTTCGGCGGCGCATAAGGCTCGCGCCAGAACCGTGCGACCAGCGCTCGCAACAACAGTTGCTGGGCCAGACTCATGCGGGCGTGCGGTGGCATTTCAAAGGCGCGCAATTCCAGCAATCCGAGGCGCCCGGTGGCGCCATCCGGTGAATAGAGTTTGTCGATGCAGAATTCGGCACGGTGAGTATTGCCGGTGACGTCGATCAGCAGATTGCGCAGCAGTCGATCCACCTGCCACGGCGCGCATTCCTCACCCGGGGCCGGCATCTGCGCGAAGGCAATTTCCAGCTCGTACAAGGCGTCGTTACGCGCCTCGTCGACCCGTGGCGCCTGGGACGTCGGGCCGATGAACAATCCGGAGAACAGATACGACAATGACGGATGGTTATGCCAGTAACTGATCAGGCTGCGCAGCAGATCCGGACGACGCAGGAACGGCGAATCCGCCGGTGTCGCGCCGCCGAGGACGAAATGGTTACCGCCGCCGGTGCCGGTGTGACGACCGTCGATCATGAACTTCTCGGTGGTCAGGCGGGTTTGCCGCGCTTCTTCATAGAGAAACTCGGTGCGTTCGACCAACTCGTCCCAGGTCGCAGAAGGCTGCACGTTCACTTCGATCACGCCCGGATCAGGGGTAATGCGCAAGTTGCTCAAACGCTGATCGCTCGGCGGTTCGTAGCCTTCCAGCAGCACCGGACAATGCAGTTCTTCGGCGGTGGCCTCGATGGCCGCGACCAGTTCCAGATAGTCCTCGACCCGTTCCAGCGGCGGCATGAACAGGTACAACCGCCCTTCGCGGGCTTCGGCGCAGAACGCGGTGCGGGTCAGCCAATCGGCGGACTCGTCGATTTTCGGTGTGCGCTCGTCAACCGTGGCGGGCTCACCGTGACTGTTCAGTTGCGCGGCATCCGGCAGTTCGGGAAAGTCCTGATTCGGGTCCTGGGGATGGATGAACGGGTACTCCGCCGCCTTCACCCAGGGCTGCGAACCGAGCGGTAAGCGGTAGCCCAGCGGTGAATCTCCCGGCACCAGACGGCAATGTTCGTCGCGCAGATACCAGCGCCCGCTCTGCCATTGATCACCTTTAGCGGTGCGTGCGAGCGGCAGCACTTGGCCGATCACTTTATCCAGACCCTGGCTGAATACCTTGCGCAGGCGTGCGCGTTCTAAAGGCTCCTCCAGACGCGAATCTTCGGCGCTGACGTTGCTCGGCAACGCACCCTCGCGCCAGAGGTAATAGAAATTGTCCTCATAGGCAGGGAATACAAAATGTGTGGGCAGTTTCAGGCGTTCGGCGACACTCGCCAGAAAGCGTCCGGCCAGCTCGCCATCGGCGCCGTAATCCTGTTGCTCGTCGGCGATCAACGCATCGTTGTGCCAGATCGGCGCACCATCGCGGCGCCAATAGCAGTTCAGCGACCAGCGCGGGAGTTGCTCGCCGGGGTACCACTTGCCCTGACCGAAGTGCACCAGCCCCTTCGGCGCGTAATGCTTGCGCAGGCGCTGAAACAGTTCGGCGCAGAGCCGACGTTTGTCCGCCCCCAACGCGGCGGTGTTCCATTCGGCGCCATCCGGGTCATCGATGGACACGAAGGTCGGTTCGCCGCCCATGGTCAGGCGCACATCGCCTTCCAGCAGGTCGGCATCGATCTGCCGGCCCAGTGCCTGAATCGCCAGCCACTGCTCATCGGTGTAAGGCTTGGTAACGCGTGGCGCCTCCCAGATTCGCTCCACGGACATTTCGTGGCTCAATTGCGTCTCGCAAGGTTCGACCATGCCGCTGATCGGTGCCGCCGAGGAGGGATCGGGGCTACAGGCCAGCGGGATATGCCCTTCGCCGGCGAACAGCCCGGACGTGGCGTCCAGGCCGATCCAGCCGGCACCTGGCAAATACACTTCGCACCAGGCGTGCAGGTCGGTGAAGTCGACGTCGGTGCCGCTGGGACCGTCGAGGCTCTTCACGTCGGCAGTGAGCTGAATCAGGTAACCGGAAACGAAACGCGCCGCCAGTCCGAGGTTGCGCAGCAGTTGCACCAGCAACCACGCCGAGTCGCGGCAGGAGCCGGAGGCGTGTTCGAGGGTGTGCTCCGGGGTTTGCACACCCGGCTCCATGCGGATCAAGTAGCCGATGTCTTCACTCAGACGCTGATTGAGCGCCACCAGAAAGTCCACGGCCGGCAACGGCGTGCGGTCGATCGCGTCCAGATAGGCTTCGAACGTCGGCGTCAGCGGCAGGGTTTCAAGGTACGGCGCCAACTCTTTGCGCTCATCGGCGGCGTAAGCGAAGGGGATTTTCTCGGCATAGGGTTCGAGGAAGAAGTCGAACGGATTGAAAACGGCCATTTCGGCCAGCAGATCGACCTCAATGCGCAACTCATCGGTTTTCTCGGGGAACACCAATCGCGCCAGGTAATTGCCCTGTGGGTCCTGCTGCCAGTTGATGAAATGCTGCTCGGGCGAGACTTTCAGCGCATACGAGAGAATTCGCGTGCGGCTGTGGGCGGCCGGGCGCAGGCGAACGATCTGCGGGCCGAGTTCGACAGCGCGGTCGTAGCGATAATGCGTGACGTGATGCAATGCGACATGAATCGACACGGCGTGCCTCCTGCGAGCCTAAGCGTATTCGAAAGCGCGCAAGACTTATGCCATACAGAGGCTTGGGCGCTTTCCCGGAATGCTTTGGGCAGTACAGCACCAAAATCGGGCAATGCGGGGAAATGGTTTGGGGAGTTTGCTTCTATTTGTGGCAGGCATGCGATCAAGGTCGCCTGTTCTGGCCTCTTCGCGAGCAAACCCGCTCCCACATTGGATTGGTGTTGAATACACATATTGAAACCGCCCCCAAATCTCCTGTGTGGGCTTGCTCGCGAAGGCGTCAGTAGCCTCACCACATTTCCCGAGCCCTGAAATGCAAAACGCCAACCCGAAGGTTGGCGTTCTGTTGAGCTAAAAAGCGACTTAGCGTGGCACCACCGGTTTGCGCGCCGGTTTCGGCCCTTTGCCCTTGGCCGCGTCCTTGCGCTCCTTGGCGGCCTGCTGGTTGCGGGCGAACGCCGCCGCCTTGGCCTGTTCACGCTTGTCCCACGGATTACCACCATCACTGGCACGCGGTGGCAGACCGGTGTGCTGGGTGAGAATCTTGGTGGTTTTCTCTTTGCCCTCTTTCGCCACTTTATGGCTGCCAGCCGGCGTCGAGTTCTTGCGACGGGCGCTCTGGTAGCTGTCGGTGGACGGCTGATGCAGCGGGATCAGTTGATCCTTGCCCGGTCCGATCAGATCGCCACGGCCCATGCGGGTCAGCGCTTCACGCAGCATCGGCCAGCCTTTCGGGTCGTGATAACGCAAGAACGCCTTGTGCAGACGACGCTGCTCTTCGCTCTTGACGATGGTCACGCCGTCGCTCTTGTAAGTGACCTTGCGCAGCGGGTTCTTGCCCGAGTGGTACATCGCGGTGGCGGTGGCCATCGGTGACGGGTAGAACGCCTGCACCTGGTCGGCGCGGAAGCCGTTGCCCTTGAGCCACAGGGCCAGGTTCATCATGTCTTCGTCGGTGGTGCCCGGGTGCGCAGCGATGAAGTACGGAATCAGGTACTGCTCTTTCCCGGCTTCCTTGGTGTACTTCTCGAACATGCGCTTGAACTTGTCATAGCTGCCGATGCCCGGTTTCATCATCTGGTTGAGCGGACCTTCCTCGGTGTGTTCCGGGGCGATCTTCAGGTAACCACCGACGTGGTGGGTCACCAGCTCTTTGACGTACTCCGGCGACTCGACCGCGAGGTCATAACGCAGGCCGGAAGCAATCAGAATCTTCTTCACACCCGGCAACGCACGGGCACTGCGGTACAGCTGAATCAGCGACGAGTGGTCGGTGTTCAGGTTCGGGCAGATGCCCGGGAACACACAGGACGGCTTGCGGCACGCGGATTCGATTTCCGGCGTTTTGCAGGCGATGCGGTACATGTTCGCGGTCGGGCCGCCGAGGTCGGAAATGACACCGGTGAAACCTGGCACCTTGTCGCGGATCTCTTCGATTTCGCGAATGATCGACTCTTCGGAACGGTTCTGGATGATCCGGCCTTCGTGCTCGGTGATCGAGCAGAAGGTGCAGCCACCGAAGCAGCCACGCATGATGTTCACCGAGAAACGGATCATGTCGTAGGCCGGGATTTTCTCCTTGCCGTATGCCGGGTGCGGGACACGGGCGTAAGGCATGCCGAACACGTAGTCCATTTCCTCAGTGGTCATCGGAATCGGCGGCGGGTTGAACCAGACGTCGACTTCGCCATGCTTCTGCACCAGCGCACGGGCGTTGCCCGGGTTGGTTTCCAGGTGCAGCACGCGGTTGGCGTGGGCATAAAGCACGGCATCACCACGAACCTTTTCAACCGACGGCAGGCGGATCACGGTCTTGTCGCGGGTCATGCGCGGGCTGGCCAGGATCTGCACGACCTTGGCTTCCTGCGGATCTTCGACCGGGCCCTTTTCCTGCTCGATGGCGCAGGCCTGGGTGTCCTGGGTATTCACGTACGGGTTGATGATCTTGTCGACCTTGCCCGGACGGTCGATGCGTGTGGAATCGACTTCGTACCAGTCTTTCGGCGTATCGCGACGAATGAACGCGGTGCCGCGCACGTCGGTGATGTCTTCGATCTTGTGACCATAGGACAGGCGCTGCGCGACTTCAACGATGGCTCGCTCGGCGTTGCCGTACAGCAGGATGTCGGCGCTGGCGTCGATCAGGATCGAGTTGCGCACGCGATCCTGCCAGTAATCGTAGTGAGCGATACGGCGCAGGGAGGCTTCAATGCCGCCGAGCACGATCGGCACATGTTTGTACGCCTCTTTGCAGCGCTGGCTGTAAACCAGGCTGGCCCGATCCGGACGTTTGCCAGCCATGCCGCCCGGGGTGTAGGCGTCGTCGGAACGGATCTTTTTGTCCGCGGTGTAGCGGTTGATCATCGAATCCATGTTGCCGGCCGCGACCCCGAAGAACAGGTTCGGCTCGCCGAGCTTCATGAAGTCGTCTTTGGACTGCCAGTTCGGCTGCGCAATGATCCCGACGCGAAAGCCCTGAGACTCCAGCAGCCGGCCAATGATTGCCATGCCAAACGACGGGTGATCGACGTAGGCATCTCCCGTAACAATGATGATGTCACACGAATCCCAGCCAAGCTGATCCATCTCCTCCCTGCTCATTGGCAGGAATGGCGCTGGCCC
The DNA here is from genome assembly GCF_044743485.1 of Pseudomonas sp. NPDC087614. NCBI lineage: Bacteria > Pseudomonadati > Pseudomonadota > Gammaproteobacteria > Pseudomonadales > Pseudomonadaceae > Pseudomonas > Pseudomonas sp. NPDC087614. Next base: position 92,635 of record NZ_JBIUWN010000014.1, read on the forward strand.
GAAACATTCGGCCCAATATTTTGGATAGTCAAATAACGGCTTGGCTGCTTGCATGTCGACGACCGGTGTTGAGATGAAAAATCGCGGGCGCGGAATATAGCACAAAATTTGACCAATTCCGACGGCAATGGTCGGTTGTTAATCTCAGCCCCCTCTTCTGTGCTTCAAGCAGAAAAGGCTACGGCGGCTTTCGACCCGCCAGACACTGGCAATGATGCCAAACGCCAGTCAGGCGCCCATGGATGGGTGCTGCCGACAGCTCCACCGCCACCTGCGCAATCATGCAAACCGGCACGATGCCAAATAAAACAAGCCCTTGCGCGAAAGCCGGAGGGCATTTTTCAAGGATGAAAAACATGGCAGGAAAACCACCTCGTAATGGCCCCCACTTGAATGTGGATGTCCATATCAGACCGAATCGACGAACGGACATCGACGCACCGCATCCTGACGCTGCGGGCCGCAAAGTCTTCGATCCATGGATCGCTGTCGACCCTGCGAAGCCGCCGGCCAGACTGCCGGGCGATACAGACCTTGACGCAATACTACCGGCCCCTGCCGTCATGATTCATCTGACGCCGTCTCCCATTGCAGCGCCTTCCGTCATCCATCAGCCGCTGAAGAACTACTGGCTCAAAGCCGTGAAAGGGTTACCGGCTGCCAACAGCGAAGGTTTCAGGGTTTACAACAAACGCCGGTATGTCGACGTGCCCGATGGCGGTACCGTTCTTGTCGCAGTGGATCCGGACACCGGACTGTATCGGGCGCGACTTTCGAGCGAATTGCTTCCCTCCGGTCCGGTATTGCTGCGCGACACCGACAGCGACCTCTGGCATCCGCTCAATGACGTTGACTCAAGCAGGCTCCCACTGACGCAGGCAAGGCTGAACGCTTTTCGCTCGGATCTGGATTTCAGCGGTGTCGAGCCTGGCAGTGACGGCCTGTTTCGCCACGACGGCAAGCTCTATGTGGTCATCGACAGCCACGCGTATCAGGTCATGCAGGACCTTGACGCGTCCACGCCGACTCAAAAGGTGTGGCGCATTGTTAACCCCAAGGATCCCGTTGCCTCCGATAGCGCGAACATCTACCGCGCCAGTCGCAGTGGCGAAACCCGGGCGATCATTCGGAGCGAGGAGAACACCTGGGTTTCCATCCTCACGGGTTTGAGGGGCGGCATGCGCCGCAATGAGGGCCTGCAAGCCAACCTGGCGCTCCTGATGCAACGTTACCAACCTTTCGCGGATGCTCACCGGGCTCTGACCGAATCATCTGAACATTACGACACACTTTGGGGCCAGGTCCGCGACTTGCCGGATGGCGCGGCCAAAACGGCGGGCCTGATCGCGCTTGAGGTACACCTGCTCAAGCACATCAAAAAACAGACGGACTTTATTCAGTCGCTCGTTGATAACAAGGATTGGCTCCCCCTCGTCAAAGCAAGCGGGGTGTTCAAGGAAGAGCTGCATACCTTCCGGATAGAACGCGTGGAATATCTCAACAGACTGATGGCCGTCATGGATCTCAGGGTCCGGCCTTCGGTGACAGATTTGAGTGCCGGAAACTGCAAGAAAACCATCAAACATCTGAACAAGAAACTGAAGTTTCTCGAAGAGCGCCAGGCGGTGATGGAGCAGATCAGAAAAGCCTCACCCGGAGCAGCCCCTCGACTCGCCGAACTACGCCTCCAGGTGCACGATACCGAGCGCATCAACTTCAACAAACTGACCCTTTACGTTCACCTGTTTGCGGACACTCCCGACCATGCGCCAAACACGACCATGCCCTCGCTCTCGGCCATCGATCTGATCACCGGAGATTTGCAAAACGCTCCGCAACGAGAGCATCCAATGGCACTGCTGTTGGCCCTTGATCAAATCAAGGGAGATAAAACCCGCTTTGAAACACTGCTGGCCGCGGAGCATCCCAACGCCGAATACATCAGGGAGATCGTTACCCTGATCGATCCCATCGAGAAAAAAATCGAAAACAAGTTGACCGAAATTCTTGACGCGTCCGAGCGAGCTCACGATCTGCCGAGCCTCGACCAAGACATTGATTTCGACTTTATCCCGCCGCAACCTATCAACGAGGCGTCAGCCCCTCCCGCGCGCGCCAGGAAAATATTCCGCACCCGTCAGCACGGCACTTACAGAGTGTTGGTCGGGGAAACGGAAACCGCACTGGACGGCACCATCACCATCAAGGTTCCCGACCTGCTGCGACCCGATTCGCCTCCCAGGCGCTACAAAAAAATAGAAGACGAATGGCTGCCCGTGCTTCCTCCGCTTATCCGAACGCCACGGCCACAACTCATTGGCGAGGCGAACCGGTTACTGGCCAGGGTCGAAGATCACGCGGCCAACGCGAGAACACAAGAAGCCCAAAACACTAACCCGACAAAGATCGTCGAAGATCTGGGCAAGGAAACCGATCTGCTCAATCAACAGGCAAGGCAACTGGAAAACCACGATACAGATGTTGAAGATCGAGTGATCATCAACCTGGCCGGACAGTTGCGCGCCGCCGCCGTTTCGTTGACAGAACTAGGCCAGAAAACGCTGGTGCGGATGTACAAGAACAAAGACGTGCTGGACATCATGCGCCTGAACTATCTGCTGGATCGTAACGAGCTCAAGGCAAGCAAGATCGTTGATCGCAAACAATCGGGCAAAGGCCAGAAAAGGTCGTTTCTGGATGTTTATTCGATCAGCGACAGCGCCGATAACACGCCGTTGTGGCACGCGCATTTTCACTACGACGCCGAGAAGAGCCTGCCTCTGAGCTTCAAGGTCGATGGCGCTCATCTCAAGACGCTTGAACAAAGCAGACGAGGTATCGAGTCTCAGCGCCGAGATGAACGGGCCGGTTTGCCGCACGTCGGCATCTGGCGGCAAAGGTTCGATGGCAGAACAGCGAGCAAAATATTCGCCCTGGCAGACAGTCACGCCGCAGCCTCCGAGTAAATGCGCAAAGCCCGAACAGCAGGCTTTGATGTAGCCCCAGCACAAACAGGCAATGACGCCGAACGCTTATCAGCACGCCCTCGCGGGCGCGGATAAACACCCCATCAAGGAAGAAAGAATGTCACCAAAACCACCCGTCAGAGGCAACGCCACTGTCGATATACACCATCGCCCAGGCCCATCGCCGCAAGAAAATACGCCGCGCATCAACACTGGCGCGCCCCCCCTGCACCTGGGTGACAATCCGACGGTATCGGGCAGAAACACCGGCGGTGTCGATCTCGATGCAATCAGGCCGGCACCACAGATCACGGTTCACGAAACAACTGAAACAATGACGCTCGGTGCCACCCCCACACCCGCTGTGGAGTCGCTGGAGCATTACCGGATCAGCGCGCCGCCCACGTTGGCGGCCGCCGATGCCGAGGGTTTCAGGACATACAGGGGGCGCCGATACGTCGACGAGCCGGGGGGCGCCATCGTGCCGGTCAAGCAAGATCCGGACACGGGACTGTACCGGGCCGCCCTGGCGAAAGAGTCGAAACCGACAGGTCCGGTGATGCTGCGTGACACCGCCAGCGGCCTGTGGCACCCGCTGGAAGACTTCGAGCCCATTACCTTTGCGTTATCTTCCACACGCCTGGAGGCTTTCCGCACCGGGCTGGACTTGAGTGACGCAACACCCGATAGCAATGGCCTGCATCAGTTCGACGGCAAACTCTACGTGGTGATCGAGAATCACACGTACCAGGTACTGCACGATCCAGACGCATCAACCCCGCTGGCCACCGTAATGCGTATCGTGCGAGGCGAAGATCCTGTGTCCAGCGACAACGGCAATCTGTATGTCGCGACACGCCCGGGAAGGTCGGAGCCCATCGTTTTCGATGCCATACAAGGCTGGGTCGGGATTACGGTAGCCGGTGCCGGCGGGATGGTGCGCAGTGACGCCAACCCCACAACATCCCTGAGCCTGCCGGAAAGACTCTCGCTGATGCTCACTCGACTGCGCAGCCCAGAGTCCCGTGCCCGAAAACTGTTCCCGGATCACACCGAGGATCAGATCAGAGACTTTATCCGCTCACTGGGCAGTGATGTCCGCGACGTCTTGACCCGTCGCGAAACCGACTACAAGACACTCAAGGCCGAACTGAAGATCTGGATCAGAAACACGTCCACCGCTTCGCCCCAGGCAACAGCAAAAGGCTGGGCACAACAGGTCGCCAATGACATCAAGCGCTGCTGGCGCCAGCAGACAGGGGATACATTTCGACTTGAGCCGGGCGATGGAACGCTGCCGGCATTAACAGCGGATTTCAGCCATATCCGGCGCCTGGATCTGGACGCCGTCACCTGGTCAGACACCGCCGATACATTCCTCAGTGGATTCTCCGGCCTGGAGCGTCTGACAGTGACCCACTCGTCGCTCGATACACTGCCCGCCGCCGTTACTCATATGCCCCACCTGAGCACACTGGATCTGAGTTCGAACCGTATTGTGCTCAATGCACAAACCGCGGCAAAACTGAGCGCACTCGGCCAACTCAAGAACCTTGATCTGTCGGACAACCCGTTGGGCAAGCCACCTGACTTCACCGGCATGAGCGAACTCAAGACCCTGAACCTGAGCAATACACAATTGGATCAGTGGCCTATCGGCTTGCAGCACCAGACCGGACTCGAACACGTCGACCTGCGCAGGAACCGGCTGACAGAAGTCCCATCGGCCATCCTTTCCCCCTCCCCTGATCAGTTCGAAGCGATCGCCCGGATCAACAGCGTCACGCTGTTTGAGGGCAATCCATTCCCTGCCGGCTACTGGAAAACGCTTGAATTGTATTGGCAACGTGTCACAGCCGATCATCCAGGGCTGGGCACCAACAGCCTGCCCGGTGCGTTCAGGCTTGACGGTGATATCCCTGAGGTCGCTAACGTACAGCGGCTGTACCCGGACAAGTCGGCACAAGAGGCCAGAGAGTTTTTTATCGGATTGGACCCTGAGACAGAAGCCAAACTGGGTCGACGCCTTCAGGAACTGGACGTACTGGAAAGCCAGCTCGATGCCTATGTCGCCGACAGTCAACCCGAGCCGTCCGCCGTCGACACGCCGGCGAAAATACAGGCGCAACGTGTCGCCCAAACCCTCAAGAACTGCTGGCTTCAGGACTCGGACGAAATACTCAAGCTGCCTTCCATCAACGCGCCACTCCCGGCCCTGAGCGTGGACTTCAGTCATGTAAAGCAACTCAGTCTCAGCGCTGTTATCTGGTCGGGCGATGCCGATACATTTCTGTCCGGTTTTCCCAATCTGGAGCGTTTGTCCATTACCCGATCCAGGATTGAAACGTTACCCGGGCAAATTGGCGCGATGGACAAATTGAACAATCTGAACCTGAGCAACAACTACCTTGCACTGGACGAGCAAAGCGCTGCAACGCTCAGCGCCATGAGTCATCTGGAGATCATCAACCTTTCTGACAACCCAACGCTCACGCTCACCCCTGACTTCAGCAAGATGTCCAAGCTGAAATACCTGATGCTGAATAACACGGGAATCAATCAATGGCCGACTGGATTGCAGGACAAGACCGGGCTGCTCATTTTTGATCTGCACAATAATCGCTTGAATGAAGTACCGCAGGCATTTATCAATCCTGCGCCTGAACAGTTGCTGACGATCGCCCGGATCAATAGAGCCGCGTCACTCGGTGGCAACCATTTCCCTGCCGATTACTGGAGAAAATTCGACGACTACTGGCGTCGAGTGAACGAGGAACACCCCGATCTGCTGACCTCTTACCATGGAGTGATATTTGATACCGACAACTCCCCGGCGCAGCGGTATCGGCGATTATTTCCAGGCAAGGACATCAAGAAGTGCAGGGAATACCTCTGGAGCTTTGAGAGTGAAACCGCGGCAGCAACGAAACTCCAAAGTCTTGAACGGGAACACCGCGTACTGAAAAGTCAGCTCGACGATTGGGTTTTTTCTGGAGGCGGCAACCGCGGGGGCTACATTCGGGCGAATCAGTTAGCGGTCAACGCGCGAACCCGCCCTGACCGTGTCATGGCAAGTGAGCGGATTCTGAGTTGCTGGAGGGGGGAAACACCGCAAAAACATGCCAATGACGGTACACCCATCGGCCTGGAACTGAATCTCGGCGGCCTGCGCCTGCCGAGCCTGCCAGACATCGACGCGGACTTCAGTCACGTCGGCTCGCTCAAACTGAGCAACATGAATCTGAGCACCTCGCCAGAAGGTTTTCTGACCCATTTTCGCCATGTGCGCTGGCTGGATCTTTCGCACAACCAATTGCGTGAATTGCCTCCTGCAGTTGGAGAAATGAATGGGCTGACTCGCCTGTTTCTGCAGAACAACCGGATTATCCTGACCGCCGACACTGCCCGCGTTTTGTCGCAGCGCACAACATTGCGAGCCTTGTGGCTGCACGAAAATCCGCAACTCGGTATCACCCCGGACTTCACCCTGATAACCGACATGCGCGAGATTGATCTGGCAAACACAGGCATCAACACCTTCCCTGCCGGGCTTGCCGATCAGCCACTGCTGGGCATTGTGAATCTGAACAACAACCGGATCGAGGAAATCCCCGATGCGGTCATAACCCCGCCGGCTGAACGACTCGCCAACAGTGCGCGGGTCAATAACGTGACCAGCATCACTAACAATCCATTGTCAGCGGCCACCCGCACGCGGCTGGAACAATACAACAACCGTCTTATCGAAGCCCAGATACCGATGACCAGCCAGCGCGATCTGGTCGCTACGGCGCGCGGCCATGTCCGGGCAGTCATCCGGATTGCGGCAAATGATCCAATGACGCGCTGGACAATAGGGCTATCGGAAGATCAGGTATCAGCCAGAAGAGTCCAATGGCAAACACTGCGTGATGAACAACGCTCGGATGGTCTGTTCAATACGCTTGCACGCTTGCTCGAGGTTCCCGACGGCCACAATGAGCTTCAGCGCCGGGTCTGGAAGCTGATCGACAGCATTACCGAAAACAATCCGGCGTCCGAACGCCTGCGCAAGGAGGTATTTGATCGGGCCGGCGAAGCAGCCTGCTGTGATCGGGCAGCCTTCACGTTCGCTAATCTGGAAACCCGGGCAATGGCGCACGATGCGCGTGCCCAGGCTCAAGACGAAGCACGGGGCCCGCAATTGTCTGCGCTTTCCAAAGCGTTGTTCCGCTTGCATGAAGTCGACAAAATCGCATCGGCGGACATTGCGCAGCGTGAGGCAAGAATCATCGAAGCGAGGGGGCCCCAGAGGGGCGCGGCCGCTCCAGCGCCACACGTGTCAGAGGAAGTCGAAATCAGACTCGCCTATCGATACTTCCTGAAAGACCGGCTGCAACTGCCGGGACAACCCGAACAAATGGGATTTGCCCGGCTGGCCAATGTGTCAAAAGCGCAATTGAATGCGGCGTACAAAAAAGTCATCGCTATGGATAACTCCCCTGAAGAATTCAAGGCGTTGGTGTCGAGGGAGTTCTGGCAGGAATTCATCACTCATAAGTACCGGGCACAATTCGAAGCGCACCGCCAGACGTTCCAGGATCGACAAGCCACCCTCGACGACGCGCACGTAGCCAACACGCTTGGGTTTAACGATTACGACGCACAATCCAGGGCGCTGCAAAAATCACTGGCGACCGAGGAAGAGGCACTGATCGAGTCGTTGTCCCGACAGGAACTGAGCGAGCATCCTGCCACCAACACTGACGAGGAGGCAGACGGCACAACTGAATAACACGCAAAAAGAGGAGCGCTGGCCGAATGATTTCGGCCAGCCATCACTCGTCGTCGTCGAAGTTGTAACTGCCCGGCGCGAGGTTTTCGAAACGCGTGTATTTACCGATGAACGCCAGGCGGATAAAGCCGATAGGGCCGTTCCGCTGCTTGCCGATGATGATTTCGGCGATGCCCTTGTGCTCGGTTTCCGGGTGATACACCTCGTCCCGGTACACAAACATGATCACGTCGGCGTCCTGCTCGATCGCTCCGGATTCGCGCAAGTCGGAGTTTACCGGGCGCTTGTTGGGGCGTTGTTCCAGGGAACGGTTGAGCTGCGACAGAGCCACTACCGGGCAGTTGAATTCCTTGGCGAGGGCTTTCAGGGATCGCGAGATTTCGGAAATCTCGTTGGTCCGGTTGTCACCGCTGGAGCCGGGGATCTGCATCAGTTGCAAGTAGTCGATCATGATCAGGCCGACATCGCCGTGCTCACGCACCAGACGTCGAGTACGCGCGCGCATTTCCGACGGGCTGATACCGGCGGTGTCATCGATGAACAGCTTGCGATCGTTGAGCAGGTTCACCGCTGAAGTCAGGCGTGGCCAATCATCGTCTTCCAGTTGGCCGGAACGCACCTTGGTCTGGTCGATACGGCCAAGCGAGGACAGCATACGCATGATCAGCGATTCGCCTGGCATCTCGAGGGAATACACCAGCACGGCCTTCTCACTGCGCAACACGGCGTTTTCCACCAGGTTCATCGCAAAGGTGGTTTTACCCATCGACGGACGACCGGCGACGATGATCAGGTCGGACGGTTGCAGACCGCTGGTTTTCTCGTCGAGGTCGGTATAACCAGTGGACAGGCCGGTGATGGCGTTGTCGGTGTTGAACAACGTATCGATGCGGTCGATGGCTTTGGTCAGCAAATCGTTTACGCCGACCGGGCCACCGGTTTTAGGCCGGGCCTCGGCGATCTGGAAGATCTGGCGTTCGGCTTCGTCGAGAATCTCGGCGGCCGTACGGCCTTCCGGGTTGAAGGCGCTGTCGGCAATTTCAGTGCTGATGCCGATTAACTGGCGCAAGGTCGCTCGCTCTCGAACGATCTGTGCATAGGCTTTGATGTTGGCGACGGACGGTGTGTTTTTCGCCAGTTCGCCGAGATAACCGAGGCCACCGACTTGCGACGTCTGACCTTCCTTGTCCAATTGCTCGGCAAGGGTCACGACATCGATCGGCATGTTCTGATCGGCCAGTTTGGCGATCGCACGGAAAATCAAACGGTGGTCATGTCGATAGAAATCGCCGTCGGAGACTTGATCGAGCACGCGTTCCCAGGCGTTGTTGTCCAGCATCAGACCACCGAGTACAGCCTGTTCGGCTTCGATGGAATGCGGCGGCACCTTCAGGGCGGCGGTTTGCAGATCGTATTGCTCAGGAGCGGATATTTCGTTCATGGCCACTTGGAGTCAGGGTTGAAAACGGGAGTACCAGAAAGACAAAGGGCACGACCTGTAGACAGGATCGTGCCCGATGTTAACCGTCTGACGGGCAAGCCGCCAGCCGATCAGGTGTTACTTAAGCTGCTACCACGACAACGCGTACGGTGGCTTCAACTTCGGCGTGCAGGTGCACGGCTACGTCGAATTCGCCTACGTTGCGGATGGTGCCGTTCGGCAGACGAACTTCGCTTTTCGCAACTTCAAC